>NZ_NCJB01000196.1:0-4451 GCF_002282275.1 Polynucleobacter sp. 39-46-10
ACGGAGCTTGCCATTGCTGTCCCCAGATATCATACCAACTTTGCACAACACGTTGCCAAGCATGCTTAGGTAGCCCTAATGGCCAAGGTTCGGGCTCAACCAATGAAGTGGTTTGCCATTCAAGCGCAAACTGTCCATTCGCCTGGGCCTTACCAATAAATACGGGTTGCCACAAATGTCGATTGAAAGGATCGACGGTGACTGGGCCGGTTGCCGAAGCGTATGACATTCCCTCAATGGCATGCAACACTTGCTCAGCTGATAACTCTGAGGCCGCATTGACCGCTTGCGCCCAGAGAAAGACACCATCCCAAGCCGATTTCATCGCTGCTGAAATATAACGCACATCTAACTGATGATGATTAGTTACATTGGCAACGCGTGCCTTAAACTCCCGATTCTCTGGTGTCTCAAGCGAGCTTAAGTAACCGGTTGCAACATAATGTTCTTTGGCGACACGCTCACCTAAGGCCACAATTAACTGCTGCAACTGAAGTTCATCCATGCTCAATGACATTAATGGAAGATTGGCACCCTCCTGACGCAGCAACCGAAACAGTGCCAAATTATCACTACCATTGACCGTATTAATGATAAAGTCTGGCTTGCATTCAGCGACCATATTCGCTAAACCATCGACACTCGCTGAACCCAGCTTAATGTAGTATTCGCCACACACCTGAGCTCCTAAACGTTTAAGCACTAACTGAGCAATGGTATTTTCAACACGAGGAAAAATGTAATCCGACCCCACCAACAGCACGCGAGAACCAAAATGCTCAAGCATCCATGTGATCGCTAAATTGAGTTGTTGAGTCGGCGTTGTACCCGTATAAATAATGTTTTGACTCTCCTCTAAGCCTTCATATTGTACGGGATAAACCAAGAGTCCCTTATGTTGCTCAATGACAGGCAACATGGCTCGTCGTGATGCTGAAGTCCAACCACCAAAAATAGCAACAACACCATGATCAACGATTAAAGAATCAACAGCTTTAGCAAATTGCTGGGCATCCGAAGCACCGTCCATAACCACTGGTTTGACGGGTCGACCCAACACACCTCCTTGTTGATTGAGATAGTTGATGGCTGCCAAAGTCATTTGCAATACACCGCCTTCTGCTGACGCCATCGTCCCTGTTTGTGAATGAACCACGCCAACCAAAATAGGCTTTGCTGGCCACCAAAAACCAATAGCAACGCTAGCAAGCGCCAAAAAGCTAACCGCAAACAACCACAACCAGCCGCGCTGCAGGCCTTGCTTGAGCCAAGCAAAAAAAACCGTACTAACGGCCAATGCTCGTTTCCTCACCGCTAAGTAAACGCTGAATATTGCTTTTGTGTCGAATCATTAACATCACACTCATCATCGCCACACCCAAGGTCCAACTCAATTCACCTTGCGTCCAAAACCACACCATCACAGGCGCAAGCGTCATGGCAATTAAGGCAGCTAAAGACGAAATTTTCATTCCCTTCGCAATCAGCAACCAGACACCAGCAATCACCAAACCAATAACAGGATGCAAGCCAAACAGCACTCCCAATTCAGTCGCAACCCCTTTTCCACCTTGAAAGGCAAAAAATACTGGCCACAAATGCCCGACAAAAGCAGCCACACCGATGGCAATAATCACTTCAGGCGCCAAGCCAGACCAGACAGCGAGAGCAACCGGCAAATAGCCTTTAAGCATATCGCCTAACAAGGTCAAAGCAGCCGCCTTTTTACCGCCAATACGTAAAACGTTAGTTGCTCCCGGATTACCCGAACCTTCAGTCCTTGGATCTGGCAAACCCATTAATCGACAGACAATAATCGCACTAGAAACCGATCCCAGCAGATAAGCCAATAATACCCAAATCAGATCTAATACCACGCGCCATGTCCTAATTAATTAAAAAATATTGTGTTATGCTAACGCAAATTACCCCCATAAAAAAGATTGCATTGCGATGAATGACCATATTTTTATTGAACAATTGCGACTTCCTGCGCGAATTGGCGTTTATGAGCATGAAAAAAATGCCGCTCAGGAAATCCTATTAGATATTCACATCGGCTTTGATCTGCGTCCTGCTGCTCAAAGTGATGCTTTAGCAGATACACTAGACTACGCACAACTCTGCCAGCAATTAGCCGAACGCTGCCTACAACAGCATACCGAACTGGTCGAAACCTTAGCAGAAGACCTGGCGCAACTCTGCCTAGCCGACCAACGTGTTGCTTGGGTCACACTCAAACTCAGCAAACCTCACGCCATTCAACCAGCCAAAAGCGTTGGCGTACAGATTACACGTCACGCATTATGAGTACGCCTGCAACTCAACCGACATCCTCACGCTGGAAAGGCTGGCTGAGAGATGCTGTCATTATTTTAGTGATTATCCTCGCTGTTCGCGCTTGGCAACATCAAGATGTGGTAACGGGTGAACCACCTGCATTAGCTGGGGTCAGTCTAACGGGGCAGCCTATTGCCTTATCTGACTTTGCTGGACAACCTCTACTCATTCACTTTTTTGCGCCTTGGTGCCCTGTCTGTGTGGCCAATCATGGCAACATTACCCACATTGCCAAACACTACCCCGTGCTGATGATCGTGGTACAAACCGAAGCCGACGAATTAGCACAATGGTTAGCCGATCATCCAGAAGACAATCCTGCCTTGATGATGAACGACCCCGATGGTAAATGGTTAGCCGCCTTTGGCGCCAAGGCACTACCTACCTCTGTTTTTATCAATTCAGAAGGCAAAATCAGCACCACAGAACTCGGCTACATCAGCACAATAGGACTATGGTTGCGCTTCCTGTGGAGCTAAACTACAGAAAATGGCATGTTTTATGCTTTTAACGTTTCACTGTTTTAGCTTTGTTCAGGAGTGGGAAAATGAACCCTATCAGCCAGTGGTGGCAAAATTTAAGTATGCAAACACGCTTACAAGTCATGACGCAACTATCCGTTGCCATTATGACACTCAGCGCACAGGTATTAATAAGTATATCGGTCGAAGATTTGGTTCATACCGCATTAGCTGATCATAGTGACGAACCCGTTAGCGCCAGCCTACAAGATAAATTAGCCTGGTTCAACGGTACCATGTGGATGATGCAATTGGTCTTTCAGGGCGTGCTATTCCTTGTCGTGCGTCATATTGCCCATTCCATTACCACCCCAGTAGTGCATCTCGAAAAATCGATGACCCGCATGGAGCAAGAAAGTAACATTAGTCACAGAATTCCCTTGAATCACCATCAAGATGAAATTCACCGTATGGCTAAAGCCTTTAACCGACTGATTCAACGCCTACAGAATGTTTTCAAAGCCATGACGATTGGCAGCGAACAAGTGAGTAGCGCGGCCAGCCAAATGACCAGCACCGCTCAACACGTCCTGGATGCTACTGAACGTCAACAGCACCGTGCCGATCAAGTTTCTCGTTCAGTAATCTCTATTCAACACACGGTACACCAAGTAAACGATAAGGTTGAAGAAGCATCGCACATTTCCAAAGAAGCTTGGCGATATGCTGAAAACGGTAGCCAAGTAGCGAAACAGGCGGCTGATACGGCTGAACATTTAGCCAGTGAAGTTTCACAAATGGCCGATGCGATTTCTAAGCTAGGCGAAGAGTCGGAGCGTGTCAGCGGTATTGTCAGTACCATTGGTGACATTGCTGAGCAAACCAATCTGCTAGCCCTTAACGCTGCCATTGAAGCGGCTCGTGCTGGTGAACAAGGTCGCGGCTTCGCCGTTGTGGCCGACGAAGTCCGCTCCCTATCGGTTCGTACCAGTCAAGCAACTGGTGAAATCACGCAAGTCATTCATACCATTCAACGCGAAACAGAAGCGGCAGTGCGTCGCATGCGTAGCACGGTCGAACAAGTCGAGTTAGGCGTTTCACATAGCCATAAAGCGAGTGAATCCTTAGCGCAAATTCAAGAATCAGCGACACTCACCTCGCAACGTATTCAAGATATCGCCAGAGCGATGCAATCGCAATTGGCAGAGGCTGACCGTATTGCTGGTGAAGTGGCCGATATTGTTAGTATGGCACAAGATAGCAGTTCTGCCATGCGTAGCACGCTTGCCGCCAGTGAACATTTACAATCTCTTGCAACACAGCTCGAACAGCAAGCGCACCAGTTCAAAGTGTAAATCCGCTCCTACTCAAGCCTCTTAAGAGGCTTGAGCTTTCAAGTAAACCCAACGTCCTTTCTCGCGCACAAACTCACTCACTTCGTGCATTTCCTGAAGATTACCCTGTTCATCACGCCAATGCGCGATAAACTCCACCACACCCGTGCTATCATCCGCACCACCTCGCTCGGTGCGTATTACCGTCAATCCTTGCCAATCGGTTGCTGCTAACTGCTTCAAACTGGCTTTACTGGGACGAGTACTACTGGCCCAAGTTTTATACAAATAATCACCATCTCTTCGCACATAAGCC
>NZ_NCJB01000197.1:0-4446 GCF_002282275.1 Polynucleobacter sp. 39-46-10
GGAATGGCTTAGCCTCTTGCAAATTCAAACGCGACATTACTAGGTTCTGAATTAAAAATAATAAGGTGAAGATTCCAATTGAGAGTGAAAGAATTTTGGGGGTAATCACTGAGAAAAAGAGGTAGCCCAACAACATGCCAAATGCAGCAGGTAGCAGAACTAACTTTAAGATTCGCCAATCGGCATTTTTCAAAAATCTCCTCAAGCCCACCAAATCAATCGCAATTAACAGTGGTAATAAGATAGCTAAGGCTTCATGAATGCTGGACTGACTTGCCATTAGCGGCAATGACAGCACTCCCAAGCCTGCACCAAAGCCACTTTTGGAGATGCCCACAATGACGACGCTGATAGCAGCCAATATAAAAAAGACTGCAGAGTGGTCATTAAAGGCCTGAGCCAATGAAATCATGAGGGATTGCCATGTCAGATAGGGCGGAATTCTATTTTAGAGCCAAAAGGCTGTAGCTTCTCGCTTAAAAAGGTATCCTGAAGAATCGAGTCTCGACTACCTCCAGCTTATGAAGACAGCAATCCCATTTCCCAGCAAGGCTTATATGCTTGACAGTGGTGAACACTATCTGATTCGCCCCATCCATTCAGATGACCGGGATCGAATCATTGAGCTATTCAATCACCTCTCACCTGAAAGTCGCTACCTCCGATTTGCCCACGCAATCTCCAAACTGCCAGATGCCTTTCTGGATGACATTTTGCATTTAGACTATGCAAAAGAAATGGCTCTAGTTGCAGTCATCCCAAGTCAAGAAGGTGACGAGGAGATTATTGGTATTTCACGTTATGTGACTCCACCCAATAAAAACGTTTGTGAGTTCTCGCTTAGCGTAAGTGATCACTATGCAGCACATGGAATTGGGACACATTTGATGCTTGACCTAATCGCATATGCAAAAGAAAATAAATTACAAGAAATGCTTGGGTATGTCTTGAGCAAGAATCTAAAAATGTTGCATCTGGTTTCTGAGTTGGGTTTTCAAGTTACCAATCTTGATGATGATCCCGACTTTAAAACCGTCAGCCTTCTACTGTGAGCCCAATAATGAAAATATCCCATCAAATTCATGCAGAGTCATCTACCCTCATCCTGATTGATTTACAGGGGCGTCTGATGCCCGCAATTGATCAAGGTGAGTCGGTGCTAAATCAATGTATCCGTAGCGCGAAAATTGCCCAACTTCTCGGAATTCCAATCATTGGTACAGAACAAAGCCCAAAGAGCCTAGGAAGCAATATTGAATCTATAAAGTCTTTTTGCAGTCAAACAATCAGCAAAGAGCATTTCAATGCATGTGCAGATGGCCTTACAGCAGCCATTCCGACCAATCGCCAGCAATGCATTCTGATGGGATGCGAGACTCATGTGTGCTTAATGCAAACCGCACTGAAATTAATCGATGAGGGTTATGACGTATCTATAGTAGTGGATGGGGTTGGCTCACGCCGAGCACTCGATAAACAAATCGCTCTTGATCGACTGAGTACTGCTGGAGCCAGACTGATTACTGGAGAGATGTTGGGATTTGAGTGGCTAAAGAGTGCTCAAAATCCAGCCTTCAAAGAAGTTCTAGCCCTACTGAAATAATAGCGCTGGGCTAGCGAGAGTTTATTTGCTATTCTTCAGCATCACTTAAAGGATTCTTATGACGAACGACACTCAAACCCAAAACGACGAAGATTTTGACTATGGGTGCGAATGCGCCATGACACTCTTAAATGAGCCCACAGAAGATTGTCTAAACGACCTGATTGATGAGCTCGATGAAGATGGCATGATCGCCACTGAAGTGGTTTATGGTCTATTGGCAACCATTCTCATGAGCATTAGCTCGGAAGATGAAGAGGATGAAGAAGTTCAGTAAGAGGAACTAAGCCTGAACTTGCAAAGCATATCGATCCATGGCACTTGCCATGGCGATATCGAGTTCAGTCAAAGCTTTCATCGAATGGGTGCTTAAGCGCACTGATACTCGGTTCCAAGAGTTAGACCAATCTGGATGATGATCCAACTCCTCCGCCTTATTGGCGCTCAGGGTCATAAACTCAAATGCCGCTTTGAAATCCCGGAATACAAATAGTCGCTCTAGCTCTTGAGTAGCCAGGTTAACCTGCCAATCGGGCACTACTTTTGCAAAGTCAAAATCATTTGCAAGGAGTTTAGGTTTAGACAATGGGAGCATCCACACTCTTAGACAGCTTCTGTAAATCTTCTGGATAAAGCCAACGCCACTCACCTTCCCTCAAATCGGCAGGCATACGGTATTGCCCGATTTCAGTACGATGCAGCTTAGCAACATGATTACCTACAGCAGCCATCATTCTTTTGACTTGATGGTAGCGGCCCTCAACTATAGTCATAGCCAAAACATTTTCACTAAGCTGTTTGCAAGCCGTCGCAAAACAGGGTTTTGGGTCATCATCCAGTACAACGCCACTTAATAAGTGATCCATCTGCTTTTGAGTAATAGGCTCAGGGGTAGTAATCTCATAGACCTTACCAATATTCTTCTTTGGCGTAGTCATCTTATGAATAAACTGGCCGTCATCCGAAATCAAAATAAGGCCAGTAGTATCAAAGTCTAAGCGGCCGACACACTGTAATCCTCGCTCTACAAATGGCTTTGGTAACAAACTGTAGACGCTGGGGTGATGCGTAGTTTTATGAGAGCACTCATAGTTTGGGGGCTTATTAAAAGCGATATAGGCTTTTTCATGAAACTCCCAATCTTTGCCTTCCACGTTCAGCATCAAACCCTCAGTCGCAATACGCTGCTCTGGATCTTCCGCCAAAACACCATTAACTTTCACTAGCTCGGCATAGACTAAATCGCTGCAATAGCGCCTAGTGCCAAATCCTTGGCTAAATAATATTTTTTCGAGAGAAATTGGTTTTGCCATGTCATGCCGAGAATACTACAAAGTAGGCTGACTCTGCGACCGCAAAATGAAGTCGTTATGATGGATGCATACCGTCTCTTAGCCTCTTACTTATTGCCGCCATGCTCTCAACTCCAGCAAGCAGAAATCCACTCCATACTCGTGAAATTACTTTCCAGGGCTATGCCCGAGAGGATGGCTTATGGGACATAGAAGCCCATCTACGAGACTTTAAATTTCACCCCTTCACTACCGGTGGGAAAACCTGGGAGCCAGGCCAAGCATTTCATGACATGTGGGTTCGTATTACCGTGAATACGGAATTAGTAATCCTAGCAATTGAGGTGTCCATGGACAGCCATCCGCATCCAGAATGTCCTCAAGTAATCCCTCCAATGGATGCGCTGATTGGTGCGCGCCTTGGTAAAGGTTGGCGCAAAACTATTAATGAACATCTTGGAGGAATTAAGGGCTGTACACACCTACGAGAGCTTCTCAGCAATATCGCTACCGCTGCCTTTCAATCAATTCCTGGAGCCCTCTTTGATCCGGATGACAACAAGCCACCGCTATATTTGGGAACTTGTAAATCTTGGGACTTTGACGGACCAGTAGTAATGCGCGTCTATCCCAAGTTTTACAAATGGAAAGCTTCACCCAGTTAAGTATTGCGGTGCACCACTGTGCCAGCAAAGGATTGCTGTACAGGCATCACCTCCAAGATATTAATATTGACATGGCTAGGCAATGTCGCCGACCAATAAATTGTCTCAGCAATATCATCCGAACTTAGTGCTTGAACGCCCTCGTAAACTTTTTCCGCCCTATCATGATCACCCTTAAAGCGCACATTTGAATACTCAGTACCTGCGCTTAAGCCTGGCTCTATACAAGTAACACGTAATGCAGTTGCCGCTAAGTCAGCACGTAAATTCAAGCTAAACTGATTCACAAATGCTTTGGTTGAACCATATACATTACTGCCAGGGTAAGCATAAGAACCAGCAACCGAACCAATGTTAATAATATGACCACAATTACGCTCCACCATTCCAGACAAGAAAGCACGCGTCATATGCACCAGTCCCTTAATATTGGTATCAATCATTCGGTCCCAGTCTGAGAGAAAGGCTTGATGCGCTGGCTCCAAACCTAAAGCTAATCCAGCGTTATTCACCAATACTGTTACCGCAGCAAAATCTGCCGGTAATGTTGCGGCAAGACCATCAACCTGTTCGCTGTCACAAACATCCACAGCCAAGGTGAGTAATTTTTTTTGCTGCTCTAGAGGAAGGGATGCTTTTAAGGCTTCCAAGCGCTCTGCCCTTCTGCCTGCAGCAATTACTTTATGACCATGAGCCAGAAAATGCCTCGCAGTTGCCTCTCCAAAACCAGCAGTAGCGCCAGTTACCAAAACGGTATGTTCCATAATTTCCTACTTATTTTTTGTTATTGACTGATTCATTTATATTACTGCGTATATGGCATTGTTGCGGATTTTCACCCACACCCTGACTTCATTGATTCTGCTGGGATTAATGGAAGGGGTTT
>NZ_NCJB01000006.1:0-33841 GCF_002282275.1 Polynucleobacter sp. 39-46-10
CCCGCGTACCTTATTAATTGGTTTGGCTCTTAATATAACCACCCCAATGAGTTTTGCTAAGGAGCCTCCGCATATTAAAACCATGATGGGTCAAACTCAGTTGCAGGGGTTAGGCAGACTGAACTTTTGGGGATTTCATGTTTACGATGCGAATCTGTATCGTGGTGCAACTAAGGATTCTCAAGAGTTTGCTCTTGAGCTAAAGTACCAAAGATCATTCTCAGGCGAAGCAATTGCTAACCGCACGGCTGAAGAGATGAAAAACTTAGGTACAAGTGATGCTCAAGCAGCATCTTGGGGTAAAGAGTTGGCAGCTATTCTTCCCAATGTAGAGCCTGGCCAGACTATTGCTGCTGTTTATATCCCGAGGCAGGGAACCAGTTTCTTTTACGAGGGTAAAAAAATATCCCAGATCCAGGGCGCTGATTTTGCAAAAGCCTTTTTTGGTATTTGGCTAGATTCAAAAACGACTGCACCCAAACTCAGAACAGAATTGTTAGGACAGGGCTGTCCACCACCACTCATTTCAGGAGCATGTTAAATGCGTAAAACTTATATCGCTGCAAAATCGATGGCCCTAGTTTTTGTAGTCACGGGTCTATTTGCTTGCTCATCACCTTCTGTAACGCAGTACGCTAACGAGAAACCAAGCCTAGACCTCAGTGAGTACTTCAATGGCACGATAGATGCCTATGGAATTTTTACCGACCGCAGTGGCGAGGTGAAAAAACGATTTACCGTGCTCTTAGTTGCGCAGTGGAAGGTCATCGACGGTAAAAAAGTCGGCACCCTCGATGAGAGTTTTGAATACTCTGATGGCACTAAGCAAAAGCGTATTTGGACTCTGACTGAAACTGCCCCTGGTAAATATATTGGTAAGGCAGATGATGTGGTGGGTGAGGCGCTAGGAGAATCAGCTGGGAATGCCCTCAATTGGGCTTACACCTTGGCCTTGCCTGTAGATGGCACGATCTATCATGTGCAATTTAATGACTGGATGTACTTGGTGACACCTAAAGTCATGCTGAATAAAGCCAAAATGAGCAAATTCGGAATTGATTTGGGCGAAGTGACCCTCAGTTTTTATAAGCGCTAATTGATGATGCACTTCCCCTTCTTATTTATTTGTCGGCAAGGAAGATCAGTTTGAAAAAGCTCATACTGATTTTGGGTGATCAACTAGATATAGATAGCGCCGCCTTAAAAGATTTCAACCCCAAGACAGATGAAGTGCTGATGGTGGAGTCTGCCAATGAGGCGCAACATGTTTGGTCTCATAAAGCAAAGATTGCTTTATTTTTATCGGCCATGCGGCACTTTGCCGAGTATCTTAAGGCCCAAGGATTTCCTCTTGCCTATATTGAGCATTCTCCCAAGAGCATTTCGGAAGAGCTCAAAACCAAAATCATTGACGGAAAATTTACGCACCTCGTGTGTGTGGAGCCAGGGGAGTGGCGACTAAAGCAATCCACTGAGGCTTTGGCTTTGGAGCTCAAAATTGTTCTAGAGGTACGACAGGACACCCATTTTTATTGCGCGCATCCAGAATTTAAAGAATGGGTCGCCAATAAAAAAGAATTACGACTGGAGTACTTCTACAGACTGATGCGCAAAACCCATGGGATCTTGATGGATCAGGACGGTAACCCAGAAGGTGGGCAGTGGAATTTTGATCGAGACAATCGCAAGCCCTTTCCAAAGAAAGGTCCTGGATTAATTCCACCCCCAGAATTATTTTCGCCAGATGAGATTACCAAAGTGGTTCTAGCTGAGGTGGAAGAGCGATACCCAGATCATCCTGGGTCACTGGCGCACTTTCAATGGCCGGTGACTCGCCAGCAAGCACTTCAAGCACTCGAGGGATTTGTTGAGCATCGACTGGCAACTTTCGGTATTTATGAAGACGCGATGTGGACTGATACGCCTTTTGGTTGGCACTCATTGTTATCCAGCTCTCTGAACCTGAAGTTACTTAATCCCAGAGAAGTGATTGATGCTGTTTTGTTTGCCTGGAAAAAGTACGACCTGGAGCTTGCAACTGTTGAGGGATTCATTCGTCAAATCTTAGGGTGGCGAGAATTTGTTCGTGGCATGTATTACCTCGATATGCCTCAAATGGCGTTGGATAATTTTTATGATCACCAGAATCGATTGCCTGCTTGGTATTGGAATGGCAAAACAAAAATGAAATGCATGCAGGAGTCGATAGGGCAAACTCTGCAGTATGGCTATGCTCATCATATTCAGCGCCTCATGGTGACGGGTAACTTTGCCTTGCTCGCAGAAATTCTGCCAAAAGATGTTTGTGATTGGTATCTTGCAATTTATGTTGATGCGATTGAATGGGTGGAGTTACCCAATACAGCTGGAATGGCTTTATTTGCGAGCGGTGGCCGCTTTACCAGTAAGCCCTATATTGCCAGTGGCGCTTATATTAAGAGAATGAGCAACTACTGCGGCTCTTGCCAATATAAGCCTGACATTCGGTTTGGGGAGGGTGCCTGCCCAATGACTAATCTCTATTGGAATTTCTTAATTAAACATCGGACTCAATTTGAGGCAAGCCCACGGACCCGCTTGATGACTGCAAATTTGTCTCGAATTAGCGATCCAGATCAGCAGGCAATCCAGGCGCATGCCAAAGGGCTTTTAGGGGGTTTGAACTCCTTGTAACGGGTTTATCCCGCCCGTAGGGTGCTACGACGCATTTTGTGAATTTGTGTCACACTTTCGCTATATAAATCAGCAGGTTAAATAGCCATGAGAATTGAAGACACCGATCCAGCACGGCATGCCGGTATTGAATATCCTATGGAAGTGGGTGCACCAGTATTTGCGCCGATTAAAGTCCTAGAAGAAAAAGACAAAGCAGTTAACGTCGCTCGCCAAAATGCAAAGCTCGAATACGACCGCATTATGGAGCAGGCTGAAGTGTTAATGAAGCAGGCGCGTTCACTTCAGGCGCGATTAGATGCTACAGAAATGGTCCATAGCGCCAAATTCAGCTTTAACCCTCTGCATGGTAAAACCTACCACTTGTATTTTGATAGTCGCATTGGTACAAATGTGTTGATTCAAAACGGCCCGGATCAGTGGAGTTGCGGTATTCCCGATGCTTGGACTTATTCCATGGCTGTCAAAAAGCTTGGGGATAGTACATGGGCTGTTGTTGAGGAAGATGAGATTGCATCCTCTTCGCTTGCAGTAAGATAATTTTTTACATAAAAATAATAAGGTGACTTGTGACAACTGCTCGAATTGTTAGTCTTTCAGAACTCGGTAGCGCCGATGTGATTCAGTTAATCGATAAAGAGCTGCCAGCTCCAGCAAGGGGCGAAGTACAACTTCGTCAAACTGCAATTGGCTTTAACTTTATTGATGTGTACCAGCGCTCAGGTGTTTACCCCTTGGAATTGCCAACAGGTTTGGGTCACGAGGCAGTTGGCGTGGTCGAGGCCCTTGGTGAAGGTGTCACTCGATTCAAGCTGGGCGATCGCGTGATGTACATGAATGCTGGTATCGGTGCTTATGCTAGTGCGCGCAATGTTGCGGTAGATAAGCTGGTGTCAGTGCCAGACAATGTGTCTGATGAGATTGCCGCCGCCGTGTTCTTCAAGGCAATGACTGCGCAATACTTGATTCAGAAAACGTATAAAGTGAAATCTGGAGACGTCGTGCTGGTTCATGCCGCTGCTGGTGGTGTTGGTCAAATCTTAGCGGGTTGGGCCAAATCATTGGGCGCTTTTGTAGTCGGAACTGTAGGATCTGAAGCTAAGTTTGCTGCAGCTAAAGAAGCGGGATGCGATGCAGTAGTCGATTACTCAAAGCCGAATTGGGTTGAAGAAGTGATTAAGGCAACCGGTGGACGCAAGGCAAATATTGTTTATGACTCAGTTGCTAAAACTACTTTCTTGGGTTCCCTCGATTGTGCTGCGCCATTTGGAACTGTGGCTTTGTTCGGTGCTGCCTCCGGCCCAGCGCCGGATATTCACCCAGAAATTCTGAATAAGAAGGGCTGCCTATTCTTAACTAGACCTTCTGTATTTCCACACAACGCTACACCTGAGCTATTGCAAGAAAATGCCCGCGCAGTATTTGATGCAATTGCTCAAGGTCGAGTAAAAGTACAAATTGGTGCCAAGTTCTCTCTCGAACAAGCGGCTGAGGCGCATAAAGCAGCAGAGGGAAGAAAAGTTTCAGGTGCGATTGTTATTACACCTTAATGTGGGTTACCGAACATAAGGTCTAATGACATGGATTGTTGAAGAGCCCCGCCTGTGCGGGGCTCTTTACTTTCCACTCGACTACTAAATTCAGTCGCTTAACTGTAGAATGAATTACAAGCACTTACGCTAATTAAAAGAGGCTCATATGAACTTCTACATCAACTCAATTCTTTGTGCAATCTGCCTCACTTGCTCTTCAGTAGTGTGTGCGCAAATTCCCGACACTCAATACTCCCAAGGAATCTCTTATATCTCAGGTGGGGTAGGTGAAGAGGAATCACAGGCGATTTTGGCAGAGGCGAAGCAATGGCCTCTATTGCTGGAGTTATCTCAAATAGAAAATGGTCGTGGTGTTTGGATTTTTGGTGCAAAGATCAAAATTCTGAATGCTAAGAGTCAGGCCATATTTGATGCGCAAGCAGATGGCCCCTACATGCTCGTTAATTTACCTGCGGGCGAGTACCTACTGGAGGGAGTTTATCAAGGGCTAGTTCAGAAGAAATCCATTACGTTAAAGACAGCATTGCCGCAGAAGGTCAATCTCTTTTGGAAATCCTAGTTCATTTTATTTCTACTTAGTTATAGTTTCGGTGACTGATAAAAATTTGGAGATCTGTTTGAATAGCGTTTCACCTAAAGTATTGGAGCAGCTCGCACCTAATGGCGTTCTATCTGCTGCGGTGTACTTGGGCAATTTCTTATTGGTTACTGGTCGATCACCCTCTGGTGAGCCGACTGGTATCTCGCCGGATATCTGTCGAGCCATTGCAAAGCATTTGGGTGTGGAGTTAAGCCTGATGGGCTTTAATACCCAGGCTGAGGTGGTTGAGGCTGTAGTCAGCGGAAGATGCGGCATCGCATTATTGGGTTCTGATCCCGCTCGCGCTCAAAAGATTACCTTCACGCCTGCATATGTCGAACTAGAAGCTACTTACTTGGTGCCTGCTCATTCACCCATTGTGGATCTGTCGCAGGTAGATCAGCCAGGCATTCGAATTGCATCTTTTGATAAGAGTGCTTATGACCTTTGGTTGCAACGCAACCTCAAATATGCCCGCTTAGTTCATGCTGACAGTGTGAAAGCCAGCACAGAATTATTTGTCAGCGAAAAATTAGATGCTTTAGCCGGATTGAAAACGGGCCTAGTTTTGGTCTCTAAAGATATCCCTGGATCAAGAATTTTGGATGGTCAATTCACCGGAATACAGCAGGCAGTTGCTGCTCAAAAATCCCACATAGAATCGATTGAGTTTTTGAATGCTTGTGTGGCAGAATTTATTAGATCTGGGTTGGTGGCAGATCTCATTAGTCAATATCAGGTTCAGGGCCTGTCAGTTGCAACGCTCCCTTAAATGGCTTCAGAGGGCGGGTAACCCTCGGATTCCCGTAAATAATGGCTTTAAGTTTGTATGGCGGCATGTTTAGGCGATGAATGCTTCCCGCCCACTCCGCTTATAATCTGCTAAGCAATTGAATTAAAAGAAATTTATTCTTTAAATGCCGTTTTTAGCTTGTTTGACAGCCCCAAGTGGGTCTTAGACAATGCTTGAGTGGTTTGATTCAAGCCATTTCTTTCGATGACAGCCACTAATTCCTCCTTCCCAGCATCTTCAGCCACGGCCCTTGAGGCTCGGAAGATATCTTGCGTGCGAGGTGAGCGAGAACTTTTTTCAGGTCTTCACTTGCAGGTATTTGCTGGTCAGTGCGTCCATGTGCGTGGTGAGAATGGAGTTGGAAAAACGAGTCTATTACGTTTACTTACTGGCCTGGCTTCCCCTGAGTCTGGAGAAGTTTTTTGGAATAGCCGTTCCATTAAAAAAGAAGCGCCTGAATATCACAGCAAACTTTTATTTTTAGGTCATCGTGATGCCCTGAAAGAAGATCTCAGTGCCATCGAAAATTTGCGTATGTATGCTGCGATTGATGGCATTGCACTTTCTGAGCAAGATGCCTTCTCCGCCCTTTGGCGATTTGGCCTTAAGGGGCGCGAAGATCTACCTGTGAACTGTTTATCTGCGGGTCAGAAAAAACGGGTCTTGATGGCGCGCATGGTGACGCGACGGGCGCAAGTCTGGATTTTGGATGAGCCTTTTAATGCCTTGGATACCCATGCCGTGCAGGAGTTGGAAGGCTTGATAGCGGAGCATCTTGAGGGTAATGGGCTGGTGGTGCTGACAAGTCATCAGTCACTAACCATACCCGGTCTGCGAGTTTTAGATTTATGAGAGCCTTTATAGCTATTGTTCATCGCGATCTATTGCTGGTGATGCGTCGCAAGAGTGAGGTCTTAACGGCATTATTTTTCTTTGTGATTGTGACCAGCTTATTCCCATTAGGCATTGGTGCCGATACCGCCTTGCTGAGAAAGATTGCGCCTGGCGTCATTTGGGTGGCTGCCTTACTCTCTACATTACTTGGTTTGCAGCGTATGTTTGCGGCTGATTACGCCGACGGCACCTTGGAGCAATTAGTCTTGTCTCCGAATTCATTTACGGCCTTGGTATTTGGCAAGATTATTGCCCATTGGTTAGTGTGTGGGCTTCCCTTAGTTTTATTGGCACCTGTGATTGGCATTCAGTTTGATTTGGATGCCCAATCCTTGGAAGTGCTGATGGCGGCATTATTGCTGGGGACGCCAGTTCTGTCCTTATTGGGCTCGATTGGCGCAGCTTTAACTCTCGGGGTGAGGGGTGGCAGCATCTTGATGAGTCTTCTGATATTGCCGCTCTACATTCCAGTATTGATTTTTGGGGCTGGCGCTGTCTACGCTAGCAGCGTGGGCCTTGATATCACAGGACATTTTTCCCTATTGGGCGCTTTATTCATTTTGGCATTAGCATTTATGCCTTGGGTTAGTGCTAATGCTGTAAAGATTGCCATCGAATGAGTAATGTAAATAATTTATCCTCTAGCCGCATCATGAATTGGTTCAAATTCTCGAGCCCAAGTACCTTTTATCCGCTTGCTGGAAAATTGATTCCTTGGTTTTGGGCGCTCACGTTTATTTTTGGCGCCGCTGGCTTATGGGTGAGTTTCTTTGTGGCACCCGTGGATGCAGTGCAGGGCCAGGGTTACCGCATTATTTTTGTTCATGTGCCGGCCTCCTGGATGTCGATGTTTATCTATCTAGTGATGGCTGCTTGGGCTGGATTAGGTTTGGTATTTAATACGCGCCTATCAGCCATGATGGCTCAGGCCTTAGCCCCCATCGGTGCTTGGCTGGCTTTTCTGTCTTTGTGGACTGGTGCTTTCTGGGGTAAGCCCATGTGGGGTGCTTGGTGGGTATGGGATGCGCGTTTAACTTCCGAACTCATCTTGCTCTTTTTGTATCTCGGATTTATTGCCTTGCAAGCTTCCATTGACAATACTCGCCGCGCTGATAAAGCAGGGGCAATACTGGCCTTAGTTGGTGTAGTGAATGTGCCTATTATTTATTTTTCAGTGAAGTGGTGGAATACCTTGCATCAAGGCGCCTCCGTTTCATTAACTAAAGCTCCGGCGATGGCTCAGACAATGCTCTGGGGAATGTTGTTGATGGCTTTATGCTTCTGGATGTACTCAATTGCAGTAGGGTTAATGCGTGCGCGCGCCATCATTTTGGAGCGTGAGGCTCATACTGATTGGGTTAAGCAATTAAACGAGGTAAAGCGTTGATGTGGAATAGTCCGGCTGAATTCTTTGCGATGGGTGGTTATGCCCTGTATGTGTGGTGCAGCTTCGGTGTTTGTGCCTTGGTGCTCTTATTGGAGCCTCTGGCTGTTCGCGCGCGCCATAAGTCGATTGTGCGTAGGCTGCAGCGTGAGGTGATGGCAGAGCGGTTTGAGCAAAAGGGTGGTGAATGAAACCAAGACATAAACGAGCAGCCATTATTGTTGGTGCGCTCATTGCCATTGGCATTGCGGCAGTATTAATTTTGAATGCCCTAAACAGCAACATTGCTTTATACGTAACCCCAAGTGAAGTAGCTTCTGGCAAATCACCAGCTGGCCAGACTTTCCGAATTGGTGGCATGGTCAAGGATGGATCGGTTAAGCGGGATGGCCTAATAGTGAACTTTGTGATTACCGATATGGTGAAAGATATTCCTGTGGCCTACACCGGTATTCTTCCGGATTTATTTAAAGAGGGTAAGGGCGCAGTTATTCAAGGCCGTCTCAATGCAAATGGGCAATTTATTGCTAGCGAAGTATTAGCTAAGCATGATGAAAACTATATGCCTCCAGAGGCTAAGCATGCTTTAGAGCAAGCTCAAAAAAATGGAAATAAATAATGATTCCTGAGTTTGGGCATTACGCATTAATTCTGGCCTTATGCATTGCCATCATTCAAGGGATCCTGCCATTGGTTGGCGCCCATCAAGGTCGACGCGAATGGATTCTGTTGGCAAGACCTGCTGCACAAACCGTTTTCCTATTACTCGCTATTGCATTTGTGATTTTGGCCTGGAGCTTTTACTCGAATGATTTTTCTGTCCTTTATGTAGCAGAGCATTCAAACTCACTAATGCCCGTTATTTACCGCTTAGGTGCGGTGTGGGGCGGTCATGAAGGCTCTTTATTGCTTTGGATTTTCTTGCTATCGACTTGGACATTTTTAGTGGCCCAGCTTTCTAAGGCTTTAGATGAATTTATGGTCGCTCGAGTGATCGGGGTCTTAGGCTTAGTCATCACCGGCCTGCTCTTGTTTGTTCTCATGACTTCCAATCCGTTTGAGCGACTCTTACCAGCCGCTCAGGATGGGCGCTCTTTAAATCCGCTTTTACAAGATCCGGGCTTAGTCTTTCATCCGCCCATGTTGTACATGGGCTACGTTGGCTTCTCAGTTGCATTTGCATTTGCAATTGCATCTTTATTATCTGGTCGTCTTGATGCCGCTTGGGCGCGTTGGTCACGTCCATGGACGACTGCTGCTTGGGTATTTCTAACGCTTGGTATTGCCTTGGGTTCGTGGTGGGCTTATTACGAATTAGGTTGGGGTGGCTGGTGGTTCTGGGACCCCGTTGAAAATGCCTCGTTCATTCCTTGGTTGGTTGGTACTGCCTTGCTCCATTCTTTAGCCGTTACTGAGAAGCGCGGCGGCTTTAAGAGTTGGACCGTGTTGTTGGCAATTACTGCCTTCTCGCTTTCACTTCTGGGGACCTTTCTGGTGCGTTCTGGAGTCCTGACTTCAGTGCATGCATTTGCGACCGATCCCAAGCGCGGCATCTTTATTCTGATTTTCTTAGTATTGGTTGTGGGCTCCTCTTTAACTCTTTACGCTTGGCGCGCTCCAAAGAGTACGCTTGGAGGTAAGTTCAGCTTCACATCCCGCGAAACTTTTATTTTGTTGGGCAATGTTTTCTTGGTGGTCTCTGCTGCATCAGTGCTCTTGGGTACGCTTTATCCCTTACTGATTGATGCCCTCCATTTAGGAAAGATCTCAGTAGGTCCTCCATACTTTAATAGCGTCTTTGTGCCCATCATGATTCCTCTATTGGTATTGATGGGAATTGGGCCTTGGACTAGCTGGAAGAACTCCAATCTCTTGGATGTGATTAAGCGCTTATGGATTGCAGCCCTAGTGGCAGTGATTGCTGCCGCCTTGATTCCATTTGCCATGGGTGAGTTTACTTGGCTCAGTAGCCTTGGTTTCTTATTGGTTTTTTGGGTCATTGCTTCAGGAGTAATGCAAATTATTCGCCAAGCAAAAGCAGGCAAACCTACGCGTTCATTTATCGGCATGCAGGTGGCGCATCTCGGTATAGCGGTCTTTGTGATTGGGGTCACCATGGTGGGTGCTTATCAAGAAGAAAAAGATGTGCGCATGCTTGCAGGTGAAAGCGTTAGTGTTGGTGGTTACCAAATTCAGCTTCAGAGTGTGAACGCAGTTCCTGGCCCAAACTACAAAGCTATGCAGGGGACTTTCCTGCTGACCCGCAATGGCAAAGTAGAAGCCACGATGTACCCTGAAAAGCGTAGCTACTTTTCTTCAACAATGCCAATGACCGAGGCGGCGATTGATGCAGGCCTGACTAGAGATATCTACGTTTCATTAGGTGAGGAGTTGGACGATAAGGCGTGGGCAGTGCGGGTCTATTACAAGCCTTTTGTTGATTGGATTTGGGGTGGTTGCTTGTTGATGGCACTGGGCGGCGTACTGGCCATGTCGGATAAACGTTATCGCATGAAGTTGAAGAAAGTGGCAGCATGAAAGCCAAGTTTTTAATTCCACTTCTATTGTTTGTAGTGTTGGTTGGATTTTTAGCGGTAGGCTTAAATCGTGATCCGCATGAGGTGCCTTCCCCTCTCATTGGTAAGCAGGCTCCTGCTTTTGAATTGCCGCAGCTGGCAGACCCTCAAAAAACCTTTTCACCCGAGAGTATGAGAGGTAAGGTCTGGATTTTGAATGTATGGGCCTCTTGGTGTGTCGCTTGTCGTGAAGAGCATCCTGTTCTCGTTGAACTAGGCAAGTTACAGGTAGCACCGATTATTGGTTTGGATTACAAAGATAAGCGTGACGATGCTATGGCAATGCTTGCTCGCCAAGGTAATCCTTACGTTTTATCTGCCTTTGATGCCAACGGTCGTGTTGGGATTGATTATGGTGTGTATGGTGTTCCAGAGACATATGTCATTGATAAGGCTGGAGTGATTCGTTTTAAGCATATTGGCCCAATTACGATGGAATTGCTTAATAAGAAGATTATTCCTTTGCTGGGCGAGCTCAAGTGATTTTGAAAAAACTTCTCCTGTCTGCCTTTGCGACCATTGCGCTTTTTTGTGCGATGAATAGTTCTTTTGCTAAAGATGCTGCTGCACTTGCGGATGATCCGGTTACCGAGCAACGCCTCATTACGATTTCAGAAGAAATGCGTTGTCTAGTTTGTCAAAATGAATCGCTTGCAGGCTCTCGCTCTGATTTGGCAAATGATTTGCGTCGAGAAATTCGTATTCTGATTAATGAGGGTAAGACGGACGAGCAGATTCGGAATTTTATGGTTGAGCGTTACGGTGATTTTGTTTTATATCGACCACCTGTAAAGCCGATTACCTGGCTCCTATGGATAGGCCCCTTTGTGATTCTGCTTGCTGGCATTATTGGCCTTATGGTTTATCTGCGTCGCAGAAATCAGAGTATGCCTAGCGCCACCTTATCCGAAGAAGATAATCGTCGCATTGATGCGCTTCTTCGGGATGCAAAATCCAGTTCAACAGAAAATGCACATGACTAGTTTTTTAATTCCCGCCGCCTTATTGTTGATCTTGGTCTTGGTTCTGTTATTGCGCCCCTTATTTTTCCCGGAAAGGGAGTCTGCAACATCGCGTCGTCAGATGAATGCAGCCATCTATCGAGAAGAGTTAGATAAGCTTGATGCTGATCGTTTGGCGGGCAGGGTGGATGGTGATAGTTATGAGCAGACTCATGCAGAAATGCGTCAGCGACTTTTCCAGGATACGGATGAGGCGGATGATCTTGCAGTGCTGGGCTCAACTAAGAAAACCATCATTGGACTTTGTCTTTTTGTAGTGTTGCTCTCATCAGGATTTTATTTTTATCTTGGCGATGCTTCTCGGATCGCTGAAAAGAGCACTGAAAAGCCAATGACTCAAGAGTCTGTTGAAAAGATGATTGTGGAGTTTGCTGCCAAGATGGAGAAAGACCCAGACAATCTCAAGGGTTGGGCCATGTTAGCGCGCTCCTATCGAATTCTGGGTCGCAATGCTGAAGCTGCCAATGCTTATGTTCGCGCAGGCTCTTTTATTGACTCTGACCCACAATTACTAGCGGACTATGCCGATGTGTTGGCGGCAAATGCAAATGGTAATTTTGCCGGCAAGCCGCAGCAATTAATTAATAAAGCATTGGCTCTGGATCCAAATAATTTATTGGCTCTATGGCTTTCTGGTACGGCAGCTTTTAATGTGCAAAACTACAAAGCTGCAGTACAGTCTTGGGAAAAAATAGCAATACAGCTACCTCCCGATACGGATGAAGCTCGTGCAATTGCCTCGTCTATTGCTGAAGCACGCAACAAGGGAGGGATTGCACCAGCGAGCGCGCCAGTGATCAGCAATCAAGGAGTGAGTGGGCGGGTGGGAATATTGTCTGCACTTGAATCGAAAGTGAAGGCGGGCGACACCTTGATGGTGATCGCTCGTAAGCCGGGTGAGCGTATGCCAGTAGCAGTGCTCAAAACCGCAGTTACGGCATTTCCAATCAGTTTTGTTCTCAATGATTCTTTGGCAATGAGCCCGAATGCATTGATCTCTCAATTGCCTGAGGTATCAGTTGAAGTGCGGATCTCAAAATCAGGGATGGCGATGCCAGAATCTGGGGACTTGATATCTGCACCCCAAACAATCAAGGTCGGCACTACTAATGCCCGATTATTGATTGATCAGATTAGGCCTTAATTAACCTCGACCAACAAATGGCATATTGGTTGCCATGATGGTCATTGAAAGAATATTGCTTTCTAAGGGTAGTTGAGCCATGTGCAAGACAGCTTGCCCAACATGATCCACATCCATGAGTGGCTCCACCTTTTTTGAGCCATCAGGTTGCAAAATACCAGCAGCCATCGGGATAGTCATTTCAGTGCCCGCGTTGCCAATATCAATTTGACCGCAAGCAATATTAAATGGTCGACCATCTAATGCGATGGATTTGGTTAAACCAGTTATTGCATGCTTGGTTGCGGTATACGGAGCAGCCATCGGGCGTGGCGCATGCGCAGAGATTGAGCCATTATTAATGATTCGACCTCCCTGATGAGATTGGGCCTTCATCATGCGGATAGCTTCTTGAGAGCATAAGAAGGCTCCGCAGAGATTGGCGTTAACGACATTCATCCATTGCTCGTAGCTTAACTCTTCCATGGGAATTGCTGGAGCACCCATGCCAGCATTATTAAAAAGTACATCAATGCGGCCAAACTGTTTTTGGATTTCTGAAAATAAGTGTTTTACTTGCTCTGGATTGCCAACATCACAGCTTAGTGCGAGGCAATTTTGCTTATTCCCGCCAATATCCTCAATGGCTGCATTGAGTTTCTCAATGTTTCTGCCGGTCAGGACAACACGAAATCCACCCTGCAAAAGCGCTTTTGCCGCTGCTTTCCCGATGCCCGTTCCAGCTCCTGTGACAAGGGCTACTTTATTGAGGCCTGAGTTCATTGCAATCCTAATAGTTCTGTAAACCCCCCCATCTTATCCCGAAATAATTTGAATGAATTCATTCCGCTCTTGATCTCTAGGCTCGGGGCATAATGGCAAAAACGAAAAGTATTCTTATGGACTTCATACGCAAAAATATCTATAACCCCATGGCAGTTGGTATCGCTTTTTTGATTCTGGTTGCCATACTTTTTGCTACGCTCTGGGTTCTAGTTCCACCCCCTCCCAGGTCGATTGAATTGGCGACTGGTTTTCCTACTGGTTTGTATCAGCAGTTTGGTGAAAAGCTCAAAAGTGAACTTGCTGAGGAGGGTATTTCCCTCAAGTTGCGAACCACTGGTGGAACAAGCGATAACTTGTCTTTATTAGGCGATCCGAATTCAGGTGTTGATTTTGCAATGGTTCAGGGTGGTGTAGCTGACTTATCAAAGCACCCCAATTTTGTCTCGATTGCTGGTGTTTTTTATGAGCCAGTCTGGGTTTGGTATCGAGAATCGAGCTTTCCAAATGAATCTGGGCGATTGGGTTTGTTGAGCCAGCTAAAAGATAAGCGGGTATCTATTGGTAATGAAGGTAGTGGCACGCTCTCCTTAGCCTCTCAATTGCTTGAGGCAAGTGGATTAACTATGGGCGATCTTCGTACTGAAAAGCTAAAGCCACTAGATGCCTTAGAGAAGTTCAAAAAAGGAGAGTTAGACGCTGTATTTTTGGTGAGCGCTGCCGAGGCACCCTTGGTTAAAAGTTTTTATGAAACTCCCGGCATTCGCTTAATGAGTTTTGAACAGGCTGAAGCCTATGTTCATTTATTCCCCTTCTTATCCAAGGTGACGGTGCCACGTGGGGTAGTCAGTATTGGGTACGACTTACCAAAGCAAGATATTCAGGTCTTGGCAGCAACAGCGACTTTGGTGGGAAAGAGGGATGTTAGCCCTGCATTGGTGACCTTATTACTTGGCGATACTTACGAAATTCTGAAAACCTATTCCTATTTACAAAAGTCGGGAGAGTTTCCGTCGGGTACCGGTCTGGATTTTCCATTGCACGTAGATGCAGAAATTTATCTAAAGGATGGCCCTTCTTTCTTGCATCGTTACCTCCCTTTTTGGACGGCTGTATGGATTGGACGATTTGCGAAAATTGTGATCCCACTGCTTGTGATTTTGATTCCCTTGTTTACCTATATCCCCGCGGCTAAGAATTTACTCTTGCGCCTCAAGTTATCTCAGGTATACGACGAGCTCAAGATAATTGAAAAAAATGCATCCAATCCAGCCTTAAAAGAAAAGAACTTCAAGGACTTAGAAGATATTGAGCGAAGAGTGGGCAATATCAGGGTCTCTATGCTAGATGCGAAAGAGTTGTATGACTTAAAAGGGCATGTGGGAGAAGTGCGCGGTCGTTTAAATTTGCATTCCTAAAATGCTTGGTAAGCGCCTAAAATAAACCCCATGAATCTTTCAAGCCTTCTGCCACCACTGACCCCAGTAAAGGGTGTAGCCCAATCTCTCCGAGATGATGGTTTTGCAGTGATCTCTGCGCAGGATGTGTCAGAAATTGCACATGTGGATCTTGGTCAACTACTGGATCTTACCCAGTTTTGGGAGGGTTTGCCGCGTGACCCCTATTTAAAAGATGGTGGGCGATATCGCTTTCGCCGCCATTCCAGCTTTGAGATTAAGGGTGAATCTTTACTCATGGTGCCCCATCGCGCCCATTGGCAGTCGGTAAACTACAACGCCTTGCATGGGGGTATCGAGCGTTGGTTCGAGCCTTCACAGGCTCAGCTCACCAGCAATCCTGCCTGGCAATCGCTTTTACTGGGATTGGCTCGTGTTCTCAGTAGTGTGAAGCAGGCAAGCACCTGGTTTGTCGAAGCGCACCAATTTCGAATTGATACAACCGATGGAATTGGGCGTCCAACTCCTGAAGGAGCGCATCGCGACGGTGTAGATTTTGTTGCCGTCTTTTTGCTCAATCGCGTTGGCATCAAAGGTGGCGAGACGCGTATTTTTGATGCGCACGGCTCCGCTGGTTTGAGATTTACGCTGACTGAACCATGGTCTTTATTGCTCATGAATGATGAGCGCATGATTCATGAATCTACCCCCATCCAGCCATTGGGGCCACATGGCTATAGGGATACCTTGGTGCTTACCTTCCGCTCGAATGGCTTCCAGGATTCACCTGATCGCAGTCAACAGTAAGGCCCAATGCGTTTTAAACCTACCGGTTACACCCCCTTCATGCTCATGGCGCAAACCTGCGCGCTTCTGGGCTTCGCCTGTTATGCCGTAGTGCTAACCACGTTGCAGGATGAATGGCAGCTCAGCAATTTACAGTCTGGACTAATTGCTAGCGCTTTCTTTTTTGGTTACATGCTGATGGTTCCATTGGCAACCGCTCTGACAGATCGCGTCGATGCAAAAAAGGTCTATCTCATAGGCGGTCTTTCGGCCACTTGTGGATTGCTAGGTATGGGTCTCTTAGCTTATAACTTTTGGACTGCATTGATCTTTATGGCACTCAATGGGGCTGGCTTGGCCGGCACCTATATGCCTGGCTTAAAAATTCTCTCGGATCGCATTAAGACTGGTGAATTAAGTCGCCACATTGCTTTCTACACCGCTTTCTTTGGTATTGGCACTGGCTTCTCTTATCTCTGCTCAGGCTGGATCTTGGATAGCTTGGGCTGGCGCTATGTTTTTGGAATCATTGCCTTAGGCCCGTTCACTGCATTGTTGATTGTGCTCATATTTATCCCTGCGCTTATCCATGAGAAGTGGCATGGCCCAATTCGGATTCGATTGCACGACATTTTCCCGGTCGATAAGTGGCGCTTAGTCTTGCAAGATAAAACAGCTTCAGGATTTATTTTTGGCTATACCGTGCACTCGATTGAATTATTTGCTTCTCGCAGCTGGATCGTCGCTTTTTTTGGCTTCTGTGCAATTGTGACGGGCGCTCCTTTTCTATTAACCGCCACCACCCTTGCGGGCGTGATTAATTTCTTTGGCGTTCCCGCATCTATTATTGGAAACGAGATTGCCCTAAGAATTGGGCGTCAAAAATGGATTTTCTTTGTCATGCTATCTAGCGCGGCATTTGGTGTTGCGCTTTCTTTATCAACCGGACAATCCTGGTGGTTAATTATTGCGTTGGCTGTAGGGCATACGATTTTCATCATGGCCGATTCTGCTACCTTGACTGCGGGTTTAGTTGTTAGTGCCCAAGAAAATATCAAGGGTGCAGCAATGGGTCTACATTCATTAATGGGGTTTGGGGGTGGTTTGTTAGGCCCAGCCATCTTCGGGTTTGTACTCGACGTAACGGGTTCGCGTGCCTCGCAAATTTCTTGGGTCTGGGCTTATTCCGCTGTAGTGATCTGGGGTGTATTGTTTGTTCTATACGAACGTCGTAATGGTTGGGTAAGCAAGCCTCTAGCCCGAAATTAATTATTCTTCATGAGCTCTAGCTTGCCAAGTAATAGCTGCTATCACTGTGGAAGTTTTATTCTTCCGGGTGACTCCTACGAACTTGATTTAGCTGGTATCAATAGAAAATTCTGTTGCGCTGGCTGTATGGCAATTGCGCAAACTATTCATGGCGAAGGTCTTGAAGTGTTCTATGCGCGTCGCGCACAGTCAAGTGATAAGCCTGCAGCTTATCTTGCCTCAAATGAAATTCCCGACAATCTTGCCCCTTACGACGATCCCTCTTTGCTTGGCCGATATACCCGGCCCAGTGGGGAAGAGGGTAATTTAGAAACAACTTTGCGACTTGAGAAGATTCGCTGTGCTGCTTGCGTATGGTTGTGTGAGCAACACTTGCGACGCATTCCTGGTGTCAAAGATGTCCAGATCAATTACGTTAGTCAAAAGCTGAAGGCAGAATTCTCGCCAGGCCAAACTAGTCTGGCGCGTTTGCTATTTGAAGTAGAGCGGATTGGTTATGAAGCTTGGCCTTTTGAACCGTCACTTTCGATTGAGAAATCCAAAAAAGAACGTCGTCAACTACTCACTCGTCTTGGAGTTGCATTACTAGGCATGATGCAAGTCATGATGTATGCGTGGCCAGGCTATGTGGGTGATAGTGATATCACGGCTGAATATGACTTACTGCTGGGCTGGACTAGCTGGGCCCTTACTGTGCCCGTAATGATGTATTCAGCAGGTCCAATCTTCCAGGCCGCATGGCGCAGTGTTGCCGCATTTCGCCAAACGCATATGTTGGGTATGGATGTGCCGATTGCTTTAGCCTTAGCCTTAGCATTCTCTGCCGGTACTGTGAATCTAGCGACTGGCTCAGGCCAGGGTTACTTTGATTCCATCACGATGTTCGTCGCTTTTATTTTAGCTGCCCGCTATGTGGAGCTATTGGCTCGTCAAGATGCACAGGGCGGAGCGGAGGCCTTGGCAAAACAGTTACCGGCTACTTGTGAAAGAGTGCCGAACTATCCCGCCTCCCAGCAAGTTGAAATTGTGCCGGTGATTAACTGCAATCCTGGCGAAGTTCTTCGCGTTCCCCCGGGCGATGTTGTTCCGGCTGACGGTATTTTGATTGAGTGCGAGAGTTCGCTAGATGAGTCGCTACTCTCCGGCGAATCTAAACCAATTGATAAAAAGATTGGTGATCGAGTGTATGCAGGTACGCACAATATTCTCAATCCCATGCTCATGAGAATTGATGCAGTAGGTCAATCTACACGCATTGCGGGGATCGCATCCTTGCTGGATCAGGCCTTGCAAGCTAAACCTTTAATGGTAAGTCTCGCAGAAAAGTGGGCTGGATATTTTGTTGGCTTTCTGTTGATTGCCGCTTTTTTATCTTCAGCGATTTGGTGGTACGTCGACCCCAGCAGGGCTTGGACGGTGTTGGTTTCTGTATTGGTGGCCAGCTGTCCTTGTGCTTTATCTCTTGCTGTGCCGACAGCAATGGCCGCAGCCCAGGGCGCGGTAACTAAGCTGGGTTTACTGATTGTGCGCGGTCACGTGCTAGAGGGTTTGGTTAAGGCTACGGATTTGGTGCTCGATAAAACTGGCACCCTCACCATGGGTCAACCAGTGTTAACAGAAATTCGGATCGCTCGACCAGAATTTGCTAGGGCAGACGTATTGAGTCTTGCCGCAGCGATGGAGGCTGGGCAAAAGCATCCTCTCGCGCTGTCCCTGATGCGTGCTGCTGAGGCCGAGAATCTCTCGCTGTCAAACTTGTCTACACCTGTTACCAACGAATTAGGTAAGGGCCTGAGCTCAGGCATATATCGATTAGGAAGCGCTGCTTGGTTGGGTGCCCAACAGATTGCGCAAGAAGGGCAATATGGGCAAGTGCATCTAGCAGATGACAAAGGTTTGATTGCAAGCTTTCTGTTTTTGGATACCCCAAGAGCGGGTCTTGAGAAATTATTGTCAGCAGCAAAATCTCGTAAGATCACTGTGCATTTAGTTTCAGGGGATGATCCTGTGACAGTAGCGTGGTGGGCGCATCAAGTTGGCATCGATAGCTTCAAAGGCGCTTGCTCCCCAGAAGAAAAATATCACTACATTGAGGGCTTGCAAAATGAAGGTCACTTTGTCTGGGCAATTGGTGACGGCATTAACGATGCGCCTTTATTAGCGAGAGCGGATGTCTCCATTGCTGTTGGAGCCGGTGCACCACTCGCTACAGCAGGCGCAGATGCGATTTTGACGGCAAGTTCCTTAGTTCCCTTAGCTCAATCTTTATTGCTGGCAGATAAAACCCAGCGGATTATTAAAGAAAATTTGATCTGGGCCTTGGTGTACAACCTATTAGCTATTCCGGCGGCCATGATGGGCTGGGTCAACCCTTGGGTGGCAGGTATTGGTATGTCCCTGTCTTCCCTAGCGGTCACATTAAATGCCTGGCGGCTCAGAAAGGCCTAGACTAGAAGGATGGAAAGCCTTTTTCTATTAATCCCTATTTCCCTGCTTTTAATTGGACTTTTGGCCTGGATTTTCTATTGGTCTGTAAAAGCAGGGCAGTTCGATGATTTAGAGGGTCCAGGGGAGGCCATTTTGATGGACGACGATACCCCGAAACCCAAAAATGTTAGTGATCACTACAAAAAATAGCTATATTTTTTAAGTAGTTATGAAATATAGTGAAATGATTGGAGTTAGAGAGTACGTAAATGCACGCATCCTTTTTGACATAGATCAAAACGCCCCATAAGGCTTACTTTGATAATGACATCAGTCTATTTGGATTATGTCGCTGTTTGGTCACAAAAAAGGAGAAACCATGGGACTTACCGTGGGGAACAATCAAGATACCTTCAATTACAAGGTTGTCAGCCAATTTGCCATCGTTACGGTGGTTTGGGGAATTGTGGGCATGCTCGTGGGGGTGATCCTCGCTGCGCAGCTCATTTGGCCTGATATCACTTTTAATATCCCATGGTTAAGCTATGGTCGCTTGCGTCCATTGCATACCAATGCAGTGATTTTTGCCTTCGGTGGATCCGCGTTATTTGCCACGTCTTATTACATCGTGCAGCGCACCTGCCAAGCAAGACTCTTTTGTGACAAGCTAGCGGCCTTCACCTTTTGGGGTTGGCAATTGGTGATTGTATTGGCAGCAGTGACATTGCCTTTAGGTATTTCAACTTCAAAAGAGTATGCAGAGCTTGAGTGGCCTATTGACATCCTGATTACCTTGGTTTGGGTTGCCTACGCAGTGGTGTTCTTCGGCACCATCATGAAGCGAAAAACAAAACATATTTATGTTTCCAATTGGTTCTTCGGTGCATACATTCTGACAATTGCAATTCTGCATATTTTTAATAACTTGGAAATGCCAGCAAGCTTGTGGAAATCTTATTCTGCTTATGCTGGCGTGCAAGATGCGATGGTGCAGTGGTGGTATGGCCACAATGCAGTTGGCTTCTTCCTCACTACCAGCTTCTTAGGCATGATGTACTACTTCATCCCTAAGCAAGCAGAGCGTCCAATCTACTCATATCGCTTGTCCATCGTTCACTTTTGGGCTTTGAACTTTACCTATATGTGGGCAGGTCCTCACCATCTACAACACACTTCCTTGCCAGACTGGACTCAGTCGCTTGGAACTGTGTTCTCGATTATTTTGTTGGCTCCATCATGGGGCGGCATGATCAACGGCATCATGACTTTATCTGGCGCGTGGTTTAAATTGCGCACCGACCCAATCTTGAAATTCTTGGTAGTGGCATTGTCTTTCTACGGCATGTCCACCTTTGAAGGCTCAATGATGTCTATTAAGACGGTGAACAGCTTGTCACATTACACCGACTGGACTATTGGTCACGTGCACTCCGGCGCTCTTGGTTGGGTTGCCATGATTACCATTGGCTCTTTGTACTACCTGATCCCTCGCTTAGTTGGTCAAAAAGATATGTACAGCACGCGTCTAATTGAAGTGCATTTCTGGATCGCTACGATCGGTGTTGTTCTGTATATTGCTGCGATGTGGATTGCTGGCGTAATGCAAGGATTGATGTGGAGAGCATTTGAGCCGGATGGAACGTTGACCTATAGTTTTGTTGAATCTGTAAAGGCAACGTTCCCCTTCTATGTGATTCGTTTGTTGGGCGGCCTCTGCTACTTAAGCGGCATGTTCTTGATGGCATACAACGTGTACAAGACAGTGATTGGTAAAACATTTGTGAATGCCCCAATTCCACAAACATCCACAACTGCTCACTAAGGAGAAGAAAAATGTCTAATGAAAATAAATTCTTTTCCCACGGAACACTTGAGAAAAACGTTGGCTGGTTAATTATTGCTACCATCATTGTGGTTTCAATTGCTGGCCTGGTTCAAATTGTTCCGCTGTTCTTTCAGCATACAACCACTGAACCAAGTCCTGGCGTAGCGCCATATACAGCACTGCGCTTAGCAGGCCGTGACGTATACCAGCGCGAAGGTTGTGTTGGATGCCATTCACAGCAAATCCGCACACTGCGTTCAGAAGTTGAGCGTTATGGTCCTTACTCCTTAGCTGGTGAGTCCGTATTTGATCATCCGTTCTTATGGGGTAGTAAGCGTACTGGTCCTGATTTGGCTCGTGTTGGTGCTCGTTATTCTGATGATTGGCATCGTATTCACCTTCGCAATCCGCGTGATGTGGTTCCTGAGTCGAATATGCCTGGATACCCTTGGTTGCAAAAGAGTGCTGCCGATGCTTCCTCAATTCAGTCTCATATGGTGGCAATGCGTCGTTTAGGCGTTCCTTACACCGATGAAATGATTGCTGAAGCTCCCAAAGAGTTGGAAGGCAAAACTGAAGAGGATGCATTGATTGCTTACCTTCAAGGTTTGGGTGTCAATCGTCGTTACATCGCTGTTGATGAAGTTGTAGCGAAATAATTACCCGGATTATTAATTTAAAAACTATATAAATCAAATGGAACAGATTACAGCTTATCTCTCCGCTTTTTCAACAGTAATCGGGCTCACCTTTTTTGTTGGGATTATTTGGTGGGCTTGGTCGCCTAGCAGAAAGTCAGCCAATGAAGAGTCAGCCGAGCTGCCATTTGATCTTCCAGATGAATTTAGTAAGGACAAATCATGAGTGACTTTTTTAATAGCGGTTGGAGTAATTACATCGCGCTTGTTTCATTAGTCGGTATTGTTTGGTGTGTCTGGCTCTTGTTTTCTCAGCGCAAAGCTAAGGTAGTCCACACAGCTGATGGCGCCGTAGCCGATACTGGACATGTTTGGGATGGCGATTTGCGTGAGCTCAATAACCCATTGCCTCGCTGGTGGATGTGGATGTTCTTGCTCTCCTGCATCTTTGGACTGATTTACTTAGTGCTGTTCCCTGGTTTGGGTTCATATCCAGGGGTAGTGGGTTACTCAACTGACGGTGCTTTGATGAGTTCCATGACAGAAGCCAATGATGAGTTAAAGCCTGTTTACGCTAAGTACGTAAAGATGGATATCGAGCAAGTTGCCGCCGATCCTAAGGCTCGTGAAATGGGTCAGCGTTTGTTTTTGAACTCCTGTGCTCAGTGCCATGGTTCGGATGCAGGTGGTGCAAAAGGTTTCCCGAATTTGACTGATCGTGACTGGCTCTATGGCGGTTCTCCTGAAAATATTAAGACGACCCTCATTAATGGGCGCAATGGAGTGATGCCTGCGTATGGACATCTTGAGAGTGCGCAGATTGTAGATTTAGCCAACTATGTTCGCAGTTTGTCTGGTCTACCTGCTGATGATGCAAAAGTCGCTCGTGGCGCAGAATTATTTAAAGCCAATTGCGTTGCTTGTCATGGCACTGATGGCAAGGGTAATATTGTCTTAGGTGCGCCTAATTTGACCGATAAGACTTGGTTATATGGTGGATCAGAGGCAACTATTGTGGAGACTCTCACAAAGGGTCGGATGGCAATGATGCCTTCTCAAGATAAAGTATTGAGCCCTGAAAAGATTCATCTTTTAACAGCTTATGTCTGGGGCTTGTCTAACAATAAGACTGCTGCGGCTAAATAGACGGTGTCAGATCATTCTCCAGTTGGGAAGCCTATTCCTATAGATGTAATCGAGGAGTCTCTTTACGAGGTCCGGCGAAAGATTTACCCACGATCTGTTAGCGGGTTATTTGCCCGCTGGCGCATTATTTTGGTTATTGCTACTCAGTTACTGTTTTACGGTCTCCCATGGATCAGTTGGAACGGTCGTCAAGCAGTTCTATTTGATTTAATTCAGCGTAAGTTTTATATCTTTGGCTTGGTTTTGTGGCCACAGGATGTGATCTATCTGACGCTTCTGTTAATTCTTTCCGCTTTAGCCCTCTTTTTGTTCACTGCAATTGCAGGCCGACTATTTTGTGGCTATGCCTGTCCACAAACGGTCTATACCGAAATTTTTATGTGGATCGAGCGTAAGGTCGAGGGTGATCGATTTGCACGCATTCGTTTAGATGGCGAAGAGTGGCCGTGGGGTTTGCGTAAGTGGCGCCTCAAAATTACTAAGCATTTTCTGTGGTTCTTGATTGCTTTCTGGACGGGCTTTACTTTCATCGGCTACTTCACTCCAATTGAAACCCTTGCTGCGGCAATTCTGCATTTATCGCTGGGTCCATGGCAAACCTTCTGGTTATGTTTCTATAGCTTTGCAACTTGGGGTAATGCCGGTTTCATGCGTGAGCAGGTATGTAAATACATGTGCCCATATGCACGCTTCCAAAGCGTGATGGTCGATAAGGATACGTTCCTGGTTACTTACGATAAAGTTCGTGGCGAACCACGAGGTAGTCGTAGCAAGTCAGCTGATCATGAGACGTTGGGATTAGGTGATTGTGTTGATTGCAGTATTTGCGTACAAGTCTGTCCAACCGGTATTGATATTCGTGATGGCCTTCAGTATATGTGCATTGGGTGTGGGGCCTGTATTGATGCCTGCGATCAAGTCATGGAGAAAGTCGATTATCCAAAGGGATTGATTCGATACACAACTGAGCGAGCTATTGACGATAAAGAAACTAATCAGAGTGCCATACGTCATATTTTGCGTCCACGCGTTTTAATTTATACCGCTTTCATTACGGTACTTACTAGTGCTTTCTTGATTTCATTAATTACCCGAAATCCATTGCGGGTAGATGTGATGCGAGACCGCGGGGCCTTGGCTCGCGAAGTAGACGGTGTTCGTATTGAGAACATCTATCGCATTCAGATCATGAACGCCTCGGAAAATAATATGAATGTGCAGCTTAAGGCTAGCGGTTTATCTGACCTAAAAATACTGAATTCTCAAGGGCAAGTTGTCACTGAGGTTGAAGTAGGCCCTGCCAGTAATTTGCTGATTCCAGTTAAAGTTAGCACTACTGTTGGGGCGCATGAGCCTGGTAACTACCCGATTCATTTTGATGTGATTGGCCACGAGAAGTCTGGTAGTGAGTTGATCACTAGAGCCCGCGATGAAAAATCCAGTTTTATTGTTCCCCGCTAAGCTGTATTGCAAGAGATAGAGAGGATGAATATGTCACAACATGAAACAAATAAACCTTGGTTCAAACAACTTTGGCCATGGCTACTCATTAGCGGCCCAGCTGTAGCTGCGATTGGTTGCATCATTACTATTTATCTTGCCGTAACGCTCTATGTAGATAAGCCCGTTCGCGATGGCGTTGTTAAGCGCGGACTCAAGGTTGAACAAATTAAAGTAGGGCAGGACCAAAAATGAAGTACCGTCTATTTATTTGGATCATGTGGCCATCATTTTTAGTCTCTATCTTGGCCGAAGGTTTGCTCTTTAGCATCGTGCATCCTGCTGAGCTTTTGTTCTTTGGCCACCACCCAAATATTTCCGATGAGGGTATTTACACCATCGGATTTTTTGTTATTTGGATCTTTTGCTCTTTCTCGAGCGCTCTTACAGCCTATATCCTGCCTGGCATCGACTTGGATAGTGGTAAAGCGCAGGATCGCAGTTTGATTTAAGTGTGTATTGGCTTGATTTGGACTGTGCGTTCTGGATTGGGGACGCCAGCTAGTTCATACAGCCCATCCATATCAATTAGTTTGATGTGACGTTGTTTAATTTGAATCAGCCCTGATTCAGCAAAACGTGAGAGCATCCGACTAACGGTTTCAATCTGAATCCCTAAATAACTACCAATTTCTACGCGACTCATACGCAAGTCAAATTCATTATTTTGATAGCCGCGCGCAGCTAGGCGTTGAGAAAGATTCAATAAGAAGGCCGCTAAACGCTCTTCAGCACGCAAACTACCCAATGAGAGTAGGTGACGTTGATCTTGTGTGAGTTCGCGACTCAAAATGCGGTGGAATTGCTTTTGTAGCACTGGAATTTGGCGTGCCAAATCCTCAAATGCCTCATAGCGAATAATGCAGACTTCGCTATCTTCCAGGGCAATTGCTTCAGATTGGTAGCTACCTTCACCAATGCCATCAAGCCCCAAAATTTCTCCAGGTAGATGAAAACCCATTACCTGTTGACGTCCATCCTCTAGGCCATATTCAGTCTTCAGAGTCCCAAAGCGGACGCTGTACACCGCAGAAAGTGGGTCACCGTGACGGTAGAGGCTTTCACCTTTTTGCAGGTGGACACGCTCTTTAACGAGAGTATCAATTTTGGCAATATCACTTGAGCTGATCCCCACTGGCAGGCAAAACTGACCCAGTACACAGACTGAGCACTTACCGCTAGGAACATCTGAGTTGGTGTAATTCATATTAGATCAAGTTACCAGATGAGTTTATTCTACTCGGATAATGCGCAATTTTAATATTTCTCTGTGCTGCTGGATCCCAAATGCTGACAACTAGTCTTTTGTTGGCTGTCTTCTTGGGTGCCCTAGTCAGTGGGTGGCACTGCGCTTTAATGTGTGGCGGTATTGCAGCGGCAATTGAGCGCCAGGGAAGCTATCGGGAGTTGACTTACGCCCCATTACAAAGCAAGTCTGAGCTGTTCTATCTTCAGCTAATCATGCATTTAGGGCGCTTGACGACCTATGTTTTGCTTGGCGCTGTCGCTGCTTGGGCTGGCGCTGTTCTGTGGCAACAAAATATAGTGCCAATTCAGCGTCCTTTATTTGCTTTCACATCATTAATTTTATTGGTGATGGGGATACGTCTTTTACGCCAGAGCTCAAGCAGCCGCTTAGTTGTTGGAAAGTGGCTTGGTGCGCGCATGGCAACATATTGGGCCAAATATTTAGGGGCTTTTACGGGTCGCTCATCCCGCTGGTTTAGTGGAATGGTTTGGGGGCTAGTTCCTTGTGGCTTGGTCTATAGCGCCTTACCGCTTGCCTTTTTGTCGGGTGATGTCTTAACAGGGGCAGCGCTCATGCTGGCCTTTGGTTTGGGCACCTTGCCGAATTTATTACTAATCTCTAAATTTACGGCCGCCCTGACGCAGTTAGGTCAATACGTTTGGATGAGATACATTGCCGCAGGCCTTTTATTATCTGCAGGACTCTTTGGTCTTTATCGTGCCTGGTATTTGCCAGATGCCTTATTAAAAGGCGGCTTCTGTATTAGTTAATGCGAGTTGATGCGGGTGATTGCTGTAGCGATGCCATGTTTTAGATCTGGGTAAGCGCAGTCATCAGTAAGCCGCTCAAAAAGACCTCCTCGTACAGCCATCTCGTAAGGCTGATGCGCTAGCCCACAAATCATGAGCTTGATGCCGCGATTTTGACAAGTCTCCTCAAGCTCAAGCAGGGCATCCATTCCAGAAACATCGATATAGATCACGTTCTTGAGGTCAAGCACCAAAACTTTTGATGGCAACTCTTTTTCGATGCCCTCCAGCAGTTTGACTGCACCAAAAAAGATAGCGCCATAGATTCTGATTGCGGAAACATAACCTTGGTGTTGCTGCAGTTCTGGAAAGTCGATGGCGCTTGCCGATTCATAGCGCGATAGACTTGAGATGCGGTAGATGAAAGTAATGAATGCTAAAAGCAGGCCTACCTGTATTGCAACAGTAAGGTCAAGGACAATTGTCAGAAAAAAGACGCTCAACATAGTCAAGCGATAAGGCAGGCGAAATTGCTTGAGGTCTGCAAACTTTCTCCACTCGCCCATATTCCAGGCAACATACATAAGGATGGCTGCTAAGCTGGCTAAGGGAATATTTTTTGCCAGCGGCGCCCCAAATAAGATAATGACAAGTAATGTCACCGCGTGAACGACCCCAGCAATTGGGGTGCTTGCACCACTCTGTATATTGGTGACTGTTCTTGCGATGGTTCCAGTAGATGGCATGCCGCCAAAGAATGGGCTCACTAGATTGGCGACACCCTGGGCCATCAGCTCTTGGTTTGATTCATGGCGATCATGAATGAGTCCATCAGCAATTCGTGCGCAGAGCAGCGATTCAATTGCACCAAGTAGTGCCAGCGTAATTGCAGGAGCAATGACAAATTGCGCGGTACTCCAGCTAATTGGAATCCATTCAAAGCTGGGTAGGCCCGAAGGAATACCGCCAAAACGACTACCTATCGTATCTACAGGAAGACTTAATAGACCAGTGACCATGGTGGCTAAAGCCATCGCAATAACGGTTCCCGGTATGTGGCTCAGATAGCCGAGACGTTTTTGAAAGATTCGCCATGCAATTAAGAGTGCCAAACTTCCAAGCGATAAGATTAAGGCGATAGGGTTAACAGTGTCGGCAGCGGCATACAAAGTTTGGACTGCTTGAAAAAATTCAGCAGGCATCTTGGTAATTTGTAGACCAAAAAATTCTTTGATTTGAGAGAGGCCAATCAGTACGGCGATGCCATTGGTGAACCCAATAATGACGGCAACGGGAATAAATCGAATTAAGGTCCCAAGCCGGAAGAGACCCATTAGAAATAAAAACACCCCGGACATGGCTGTTGCTAAAAGTAAATTGGCAAGACCATAGTGTTCAACAATGCCGTAAACAATCACGATAAAAGCACCGGCCGGACCACCGATTTGAACGCGGCTTCCACCCAATAAGGAAATTAATCCGCCGGCAATAATTGCTGTAAAGATACCTGCCTCTGGTTTAACTCCACTGGCGATCGCAAATGCCATTGCTAAAGGGAGCGCAACTACTCCAACGGTAATACCTGCCAATATATCTTTGCTAAAAAGGGCGCCGTTATAGCCCTTGAAAGAGTCCAGTAGTTTTGGATGAAATAGATTCATTGGAAGGGGATCTTCAGGCTATACGACTGCCAACCCAATAGGCTATAGCTGCGGATAAGGCTGTAACAGCAGACCCCCAAGCGATGTCTACAAATGCCAATCGCATTGGAAAATCACGAATGACTGCAAGGTTGGTTAAATCGTAAGTCATATAGCAAAAGAAGCCAAATAGCGCGCCATACTGAAATGCATATATCCAGGACTGTTTGGAGATTGCTGGAAGAATGACAAAAATTGATGCACCCAGTGCATAGAGGAGATAAAAAGCTAGTCCTGCCAGCAATTTAGGCTCATTAGCCATCAGTGAGCCCATTTCGTCGCGATAGAGGTTCTTGGCGATACCAAGCAGCCAAATCAAATCAATGACGACTAGCGAAAGTAGAAATGAAAAATACACTGCAAAGTACCTGAGCAATTCAGTTTCCTTTTTTATGCTTTTACAGTTAAATAAAGATTATGATGGAATGAGTGAGGTCAGGGTTTAATTTAACAGGAGTCAATATGTTCAAGCACCTATTAGTACCGGTTGATGGATCCGATGTAAGTAAAAAGTCCTTAAAAAAAGTGGCTGAGTTCGCTAAGGCAGATAAAGCTTCTGTCACGTTAGTCTATGTTTCTGATCCAATGCCGCCGATGGTGTATTCCGACAGCACTATGGGTTATGGAATTACTCAAAAAGATCATAAAAAGGTATGCGAAGCATTTGCTCAGGACATCTTTAAAAAGGCTACCGTTGCATTAGGCGCTGGTCTTAAGGTTAATACCCTCCATGTGCCCAATAGCAATTTGGCTGAAGGTATTTTGGAGGGGGCTAAGAAATCTAAGGCCGATGTCATCATGATGGCTTCACACAAGCGTACTGGGATTAAGAGTGTTTTATTAGGCAGTGAAACGCATGAAGTGATTGTGCATTCCAAATTACCAGTCTTGGTTCTTGGTTAATATTGAAGCTCTTAAAAGATGAAGGGGTCCTAATGGACCCCTTTTATTTGCGCAGCATTTTTAATTTTAATAAATGACTAGTTCACTAGCGGCGTACCTAGCAACAAAATTTCTCTGGTGAGCAGGCCGCTATCACTATCGCGCATATTCCATAAATCTAGCTGAGTTTTTGTAGCGTAAGGGTCGACATAGACTCCATCTTTTCTTAATTCAAAATGTAGGTGTGGTCCAGTAGATCGTCCGGTTGATCCAACGTAGCCAATTTCTAAGCCACGCCGCACTTCATTGCCTACCTCTAGCTCTACGTTGTAATTGCTTAAATGGGCATAGTAGGTGCGATAGTTTCCAGGGTGCTCGAGAATAATGAGATTGCCAAACGCGCCGCTAAAGCCCAGATGCACTATCTTGCCTGTGGCTACGCTAAAGATTGGCGTCCCAGTCGGGGCTGAATAATCAATCCCCATATGAGTGCGATACCTCTGTTTAGGTGTCGCAACGGGAGCCCCATTCTTTGAAGGTGCGGCTTTCTTACTGGAGGCGCGCACGCTGCCAACACCTCGGGAGATGCGTCGATAGCTCAGGGGGTTGGTCCAAAAGGTGCGCTCGATCGATTCTCCGCCGGCGGTATAAAAGCCACCTGGAATATCGCTTCTTTCAACCCAAAATGCACTTGAAAATACTTCGCCAGATGCTGGGTCAATAATTTCTGCAGCCCATATTTGTGCCCAACGTTCTTTATCTCCAAAGTCTACAATCAGGCGAACAATGCTGTTCGTATTTTCAAGTGCATTATTTTCTTCGGGATAAATTTGCTTGATGACAGAGTTCAGCTCCCAAACTAATTCAACTGGTAATTTGTCGCCCACCTTTTTAGGGTCGTATAAAACATCACTTAGAGCTAACTGAATTTCTGTAAATCGCTTTGACTCATCCTTTAAGTAGTCTTGTTGGATCAAGAAGCTGCCAGCTGCAGAAGGTGTAAAAGTCCAAACCTCTGTCTTGGCATCTTGCATGGGACCATTCATAATGCTGAGCGATTCGAAGCGATTGCGACTTCCCAAAGCTAAGGCATAAGGAATGCAATTGCCGCGCATCCGATCAAGAAACCCTTTAGTTTGGGATTTAAAGAAATCATTGAAGTTGCCATCGTCAAGACCTAGATTGGTCGGGAGATTTTCTTCGTTATAGCTACGGCGTAGGCAGCCGCGTTGGACACGATAATCTAAGTTCGCACCGCCTTGACTGCTGGGGGCGCCCTCAATCCGTTTGAACAGCTGAGGATTTAAGCTCATGCTTTTAGTGCCGCGACTGAGTGAATTTTCCTTAAGCTGAATCCCGGCCTGCTTATTACTTGTGCTGGCAACTTTTTGTTTTATCTGAGGGGTTTTGCTTGCTTTACCAGTTTGACTTGCTTGTTGCGCTTGCGCGCTGGATATGAAAACGATCAGAGAGAGTCCGATAACGTTGATTACATTCCTCAGCAAGTAAGGTAAGGAGCTCACTTTTTTATTCACCACTCAATTATCCAATATTGTTCTCAGTTTGCATGTTTTTTATGTTGTAGTGCAGCAATTTTCTATTGAAGTTGGTCAAGGAAAGTAGCAAAAGTTGCAGATACAATAAATTTTTAATTAAAGGAATTTCAATGCCCATCATTGAGTCGGTATCAGTTGCAGCGGTTGCGGTGCCTCTAGATAAGGTCACCTCCTTTTCTACGCGAACAGTTTCAGAGCGTCACTACTGCTTAGTGAAGGTGCGGGGTAAGGATGGTAATGAGGGTATAGGCTTTTGCTATGTCGGAAGTGCTGGTGGCGATATTGCCAAGATTGCAGTTGAGCAATTGCTAGCCCCTAAACTCATTGGTCAAAACAGTCATCGCAGTGAAGGTTTGTGGATGGATATGTATAACGAGTCCATTTTGCAGGGGCGTGCTGGCGCCGTGATGCGGGGTATCTCAATTTTGGATACAGCGCTCTGGGATTTAAATGCCCGTGCTGCAAAGCTGCCTCTTCACCAATATTTAGGATCGGTCGTGGATGATCGAGTGCCAGCTTATGCCAGTGGAGGCTACTATTTGGATGGTAAAACGCCTGCCAAGTTAGGCAAAGAGATGGAGTCCTACGTTAAACAAGGTTTTAAGGCCGTCAAAATGAAAGTAGGGCGCCTATCCCCAAGAGAAGAGGAGGCACGCGTTAAAGCCGCCCGTAAGGCTGTAGGTGAGGATGTTTTACTGACTTTAGACGCCAACAATGCGTGGCGCGATCTCCCAACGGCTCTGGAATATATTCGACGCTTTGAGGCTTATAACCCTTACTGGATTGAGGAGCCATTTTCACCAGATGCGATTGACCTTCATGCGGTTCTAGCGCGTCAAACCACGATCAACGTCGCTACTGGTGAGATGGAGGCTGGGCGCTGGCGTTTTAGGGAGTTAATTGATGCTGGTGGCGCTGCAATTTTGCAATCAGATGCGGCGGTGTGTGGTGGCATCACCGAATGGCGTCGTATTTCTGCTTATGCAGACTTAAAAGGCGTGATTGTTTGCCCGCACTGGATGCACGACTTACATGCCCCTTTGGTGGCCGCAACACCGAATGCGCGTTTTGTAGAATTCTTCTTGGATGATCAGGTATTAAACTTCCGCCGATTAATTAATAAGCAGCTCACCTTCAAAAACGGTGATTTGATTCTACATAAAACCCCAGGATTGGGATTTGAGTTTGATGAAACCGCTGTCAAAAAATATGCCGGCAAGGCTGCTTGGACGAAGATTGTCTAATGTAATCAACAATCAACAATCAACAATCAACAATCAGCAGTCACTAGGCAATAAAAAATCCCGCATCAAGTGCGGGATTTTTTTCAACCTAACTTTGCCTCAATATCGATCAGGTGGACTTTGGGTTCATTTTGGAATGAGTAATGGATTGGGTAATCAATACCAAACCAAATCCTACGAATCCAATAATGTCCGCTTCAGTCGATGGGTAGGCAAGCGCTACACCTGCAACCACCATGATGACGCGTTCAAATACTTTAGTCTTTTCGATAAACCAGCCTTGTAATCCGCCAGCCAGACAAATGATTCCCACAACTGCGGTAAATGAAACCCAAGCAATCTGACCCCAATCCGCTTGTTCTAGGGCGGCTGTAGAACCCATTAGCAATAAGCTGACGCCTGACTTATCGAGAACAAACATGAATGGCACCAAGATAGCTGGGGCGACATACTTCCAAGTTTGCAAGGTAGTCTTGTATGGGTTGCCTTTACAGATGGCTGCAGCAGCAAACGGAGAGAGTGCGGTTGGAGGGGACACTTCAGAGAGTACTGCGTAATAGAAGATGAACATGTGCGCGGCAAATTCTGGAACGCCAAGATTAATCAAGGCAGGGGCAGCAATCACGGCACAAATAATATAAGACGCTGTTACTGGAACGGCGAGACCTACAACCCAAACTACTAGACCTGTAAAGATCGCCGTGAGCAAAAGTGAGCCGCCTGCGTACTGAATCACAATTGAGCTAAATTTCAAGCCCAAGCCAGTCAAAGTAACGGTGCCCACAATCAATCCAGCGCCAGCACAGGTAACTGCAATGGCTAGTACACCAGTAGAACCAGAGGCCAATGCTTTAGTCAAATTTGAGTTGTACAGGCCAGAGAAAATCTTTTCTTTACCCTGGAACCAATCCCAAGGGATGATGGCAGTATCACGACGGAGCATGCTCGAGAGAGCCGATACAACAGTCGCCCAAAATACCGACATGACTGGTGAGAAGCCAAACATCATGAACACTACGATCGAAATCAATGAGAAGAAATGGAACCAATACTTTTTAGTAAGCTGCCAAGCAGATTCCGCTGCTTCGAACTTCATGCTCTTCATTCCATACTTACGTACATCAATTTCCACCATGACTAGTAAACCAAGGTAAAACAGAATGGTTGGAATGGTTGCCATCAGCAACACATCTAAATAGGAAATCTTCAGGAAGTCAGCAATTAAGAATGCTGCCGCGCCAAGCACTGGAGGGGAAATAATTGCACCTAAGCCACCAGCTGCCAATAAACCACCAGCTGCATTTTTTTCATATCCAACTTTATCGAGCATTGGGGCAGCTACCGAACCAACGGTCACGGTGGTAGCAACGCCGGAGCCTGATGGGCCACCTAGCAAGAATGAAGACAGAACAATGGTTCTGCCAACACCTGAAGATTTGCCGCCCATAGCTGCAAATGAGAAATCGATAAAGAACTTACCTGCACCAGTGAACTGTAAGAAGGCGCCAAAAATGGTGAAGAGAATAATCAGGGTAGCGGATACGTCTACTGCAGTGCCGTAAATACCTTCAAGCGTCATGAACATGTAGCCAACTAGACGGTCGAGGTCGTAGCCTTTGTGTGTCCATGGGGCTGGCAGGTAGTTACCAAAAAGGGCGTACATCAAGAAGAGTGAAGTGACTACTACTAAGACCATGCCATTGGTTCTTCTGACACTCTCTAGAATGAGGGCAATCAAGAAGACGCCGAACATGACATCGGTTGAATTCGGAGCGGTATTGCGATCAAACAGATCATCTCCGCTACTGAGGATGTAGTAGGCAATAGCGATTGATCCCACAGCAAATAAAATATCCCACCACATAAGGCGGTTCTTAAAGCGGACTGCAATCGGGAAGCTAAGGAATACTAAAAACAGTACTAAGGCAACGTGGATAACACGCAGCTGCTGGGTTGGAACAATTGAATAAGCGGCATATAGGTGAAAGAGTGACATGCCAACAGCCACCAAGGTGATGAACTTAGCCAAGAGACCTTTGTAGTCATTGGAATCACCTTCCTCTTGCTTAATGAAGGCGTCTAATTTTTCTTG
>NZ_NCJB01000198.1:0-4380 GCF_002282275.1 Polynucleobacter sp. 39-46-10
TGCTTACTAAGCAATACTAGGGGTTAATGGGTTGTTTAAGGTATATCATTGTCTTAGTTCAGCCGTTTTTATAGTATGTAACTTCTAAATAATTAGAAAATTTTGAAAGTAGTTGAAGGTGATAGGATTACCAAATTATTTTATTTCTATTATTGCATCCGCTGGCTCGGCGCTTACGCTTTTTGGTTTGTTCATATTAATCGAGTTTGCATTACCCGCTTCACTGGCATCTAGACTTCAAAAATATTTTCGGGCTTTGACTTTTATCCTTATCGGCATTGCAGTGATGATGCTACACGTGGATGTTGGGCAAGGCACTATCATTGACGAACGTGGTGCAGTGATTGCTGTGGCGACAATATTCAGTGGACCCTGGGTAGGGGGCATGGTTGCTTTAGTGGAGGCGCTTTACCGTCTCTTTATCGGAGGAGAATTAGCATGGGTGGGCGTTAAGGGAATCGCTCTTGACTATGCTTTAGTGTTATTGGTGGTGAGTTATTTCAAGCGCATCAATAAGTCAGAAATTATCTCTTTCCAGCTAATCTTCTTCGCTGGCATTGCCGCGGGGTTGGGCGAAGCAATGTCTTTTATATTTACCCAGCCACTGCATGAGGGGCTAAATAAGATCATGCTATATGGCCCATCTCTTTTTCTAGCGCAACTAATCGCAACCCTGCTCTTCGGCGGCTTGCTGAAAACTCAATACGAGCGTTCACAAGCCATGAGCACTATAGAGCAGAAATCGTTAGCGATAAGTGAGCTGCTAAGGCAAACGGTTGCAGCCTTGTCATCAGCGATGTTGCACCGCGACCCAACAACAGCCAATCACCAAAAAAATGTTGCGAAACTTTCAGTAGCGATAGGAAAGATGCTTGGGTTGGATGCACAACGCTTGGAAGGCTTGCAACTTGCCGCATTGGTGCATGATATTGGGCAGATTCAGATTCCTGCCGAAATTTTGTCGCGTGCGCGTAAGTTATCAAACGAAGAGTTTGAACTCATCAAAATGCATGCAGAAGCGGGCTATGCAATCCTCTACGACATCCCATTTCCGTGGCCTATTGCCGAGATAGTTTATCAGCATCATGAAAACCTTGATGGCTCAGGTTACCCAAGACAACTCGCTCATGAGCAAATTTTGCTGGAGGCGAAAATCATTCGGGTTGCCGACAGTGTAGAAGCAATGCTCTCGCACCGCCCGTTTCGCCGTGCTTATGATAAGGAGTTTGCATTTTCTGAGTTATATAAATTTAGTGGGAAGTATTATGATCCCGACGTCTTAGATGCTTGTATCAAGCTCTTTAATGAACGTAACTTCTCGTTTTCGAAATGACCGTAGAATATATGCCTAAGCAACTAGACTTTTCTTTGTCAAAGAATAAAAAGTTTGTTAGAGAAATTGTGACAGGTGCGCCAGTTACTGTTTCCCCATCGACATCTCTTGGCGAAGCTGCTGAGATGATGGAGGTCATGCACATCAGTTGCTTACTGGTTACAGACCAAAGCAAGGTTGTTGGCATATTGACTGAGCGCGACATTATTCACGCACTGAATGATTTGATGCCAACTTCTAACACAGTAGAGACGGTGATGGCGCATGACCTTATTTCTGTACAAGACTCAGAAGAAATCCATAAAGCTTATCACACGATGGTGGCTCACGGAATACGCCATCTGCTAGTCCTAGACCGTGAAGCATCTCCTGTAGGCGTGCTCACGGAAACAGATTTCAGAAACCAAAAAAGTAGCCACTCGTATGCGGGTACGCTAGATGTAGCGAGCGTGATGAGCCACCGCTATGTGGAAATGTCCGCCAACCTACCAGCGACTAAAGCGACCCTTGAAATGCAGGCGCACAGACTTGAGTGCGTGATTGTGACGGATGGCAATGCGCCAGTTGGCATATTGACTGAGCGAGATATGGTCAGGCTATATCGTTTGCAAATGGCGGAAGCGCGGCTTGAGGACGTGATGAGTACGCCTGTTTTGACAGTCAGATCAGATGCTCCGTTGAACGATGCTGCCAATTTGATGCAACAGCACAACGTAAGACGGCTCGTTGTGATAGATGACCATCATCATGTGATTGGCCTTCTCAATCAGCATGATCTTGTTAAGTATATGGAGGACGAATACATTCAGATGCTTCAGCATCTAGTCATCAGTCAAGCGCATGAACTGACAGAGAATCGTTTTCTTACCTTAGTAAACAATTTGCCACAAAAAATCTTTGTCAAAGATGTTAACTCGGTCTATATGATTAGCAACAATAGTTATGCCAAAGATCTCGGCATCAATGCGCTTGATATCGCTGGTAAAACGGATTTTGATTTTTTCCCACCCGAGCTTGCAGCACGCTATCAGTCGGATGATAAAAGGGTCATGGCCGAAAAGACTGTGATAACTGTTGAAGAGCCTTATCTAACCAAAGGTAAGAATCTTTGGATACAGACTACAAAAGCTCCGATGTTTGATCAGCATGGCAACGTCAATGGCGTGGTCGTCATTTTTGATGATATCACTCAACATAAATTAGATTTAGAACTAATCCATCGGCGTACTTGGGCACTAGAAGCGCTTGGCCGAAGTAATAAGGCATTGATTTTTGCAAAAACAGAAAATGAATTGATACACAAAGTATGTGAGTCCATTACCTATCAAGATGTTTATTTGTTAGCCTGGTTTGGGTGGGCGATACAAGACGAAAAGCAAAGCATAAGCATAGTAGCCAGTTCCGGGGCTGCTCGTCAGTATGTTAATGATTTAAAAATTAGCTGGGGAGATAACGAGTTAGGTAATGGCCCAACCGGCAAGTCAATACGATTGGGTTTGGTACAGATTAATAATATTTTGAGTCAAAACATGGCGTTTTCTCCCTGGAAGGCCAAGGCGGAAAAGTTTGGCATAGGCTCCTCAGTTTCTCTTCCGGTAAAAATAGAAGGTAAAGTGGCTGGAGCCTTAACTGTGTATGCCAAGGAAGTAAACGCATTCGGGTCGGATGAGGTCGAGTTATTTGAGGAATTAGCAGCTAACCTTGGATACGGCATAGCGTCTAGGCGAACTGCGCTTGCATATGAGGCTGAATTGTTTAGCCGTGAAAAGCAGGCACGTATCCTGGAAAAATCCATGGAAGATGCCCTGATGGCAATTTCATCTACACTTGAATATCGTGACCCTTACACTGCGGGACATCAAAAAAATGTAGCTGATCTAGCGGTTATCATTGGACGAGAATTAGGTTTGGACGAATCTCGCATTCACGGACTCTATCTAGCCGCAGTTGTTCACGATATAGGTAAAATTCAGTTACCGACGGAAATTCTCGTAAAGCCGACAAAGTTAAGCCCTCAGGAGTTTAGGCTAATACAGACTCATCCCGAGGTGGGGTATAACATTTTGAGCAAGATTGATTTTCCGTGGCCATTGGCAGAAATCATTCGCCAACATCATGAGTATTTAGATGGCTCCGGATATCCGCGAGGACTAAAAGCTGATGAAATACTGCTAGAGTCAAAAATTCTGACAGTTGCCGATATCGTGGAGTCGATGTCTTCAGATCGACCATACAGACCCGCTTTAGGGCTAGAAACTTCTATTGCACAAATTAACTCGATGCGCGGAACTAAACTAGACGAGAGCGTCGTAGATGCTTGCATTGCAGTTCTAAAACGAGATGAATTTATACCTAAATTACTTGGTTTTTAAAACCTAATGTAGGGTTCTGTCGTTGCGCTTTTCGCCCATATTTTCTCTAATATGCGATTGAGTAGCCAAGGTATGCAAACGGCTGCATGCGTGTTTCAACAATTGGACTATTGGCCTGCTCATCACTTAATCGCGTCACCGAAGTGCCAAACAGCACAAAACTATCTTTACCCACAGCATATGATCCGTTCACACCCACTTTGAACTCAGTGCCAGATCCTGCGGAATAAGCAGCTCGAGATTGTGAAGTTTCGTTTGTGCCTACGCCAAAGTAGTAGTCGTTAAATTTATGATTGTTCCACGCCAAGCCCAGGCTGCCATTTAACTTGAACGCGCTACCACGGATTAGATTTTTGATATATTGCAAATCTACAGTCTGGCCATTGCTTGCGCCACCAACGTCAAATGCCCATTGTGCATTAAATGTACCGTAATCCGTTTGCCAGCGCACTGTTGGCCCTAAATCAACACTGAAGTCACGATCGCGCATGCCGCGAGTTAACCTCCCGTCATCCGCATCCCATCCAAACCGAGCCTGGGTCGCTATACCAAACCTTAAACGTTTATCATCTGAATCTACTAACCAAACGCCAGCTTGCAAAGCGTTAATGTAAAAGCGGTCACCATAATTAGCATTAATGATAGGTAGCGCTAATACTCTAAACTCATCTGAAC
>NZ_NCJB01000199.1:0-4373 GCF_002282275.1 Polynucleobacter sp. 39-46-10
AAGCGTAAGCCCTTGTTTCTGGTGGTAGTGAAACTAAAAAGGGTGTCATTCCAGTGGTGAACGCTGAGAACAGTTTCGGTGTTGTAGGCTGCCATAGGTACTTAAATAATGAGGTGTAAAACTTAATTATCCTCATTCTGAGGAAACTTCTATAGATATAAAAGTACTTAGCTTATAAAAAAGGATTCTTTTACAACTCCCATGCATATACATAAGATCCTCTCTTATTCAATTGAGGGGAAAATGATGTCGGCAAAAACTGTAGGAGAAAAGTCTTTATTTTTGACTTTGGCTCAAATATCTTTGGGTATCGCGCTTTTAGGCCTATCAAGCCATTTGGCGCTCAATAGCAGTCGTTATTTGGAGGCATTGAACCAAAATGACCTTAACCAGTACCATGCATTTAGCCTATTAGTTTGCCTCAGCTTTATTTCGGGAGTATTCCTTATAGCTCAGCATGTATTGACTCAGGATCGTGATCAGGTAGACGAGGAATTTGAAAAAGCTATCAGCTACTGATAGTGCGCATTGGGATAATTGGGCTGATAGAAGAATTTCCGAAAACTGAATCTTTAATGCTTTATCTGGCTAGTGGTGCAGTCAAATATTTTTATATATCAATTTAGATATATAGATACAAAATTTAATTATTTGTAGAAATAAAGCTATGCATAGACAATACATTTGCTATGTATAAATACGACCACATTGACCAAACCCTTGTAGACCAGAGGGTTGCCCAATTCAGAGATCAGGTCGAGCGTCGCCTAAATGGCACCCTCCCTGAAGAAGAGTTTCGACCACTCCGTTTGCAAAATGGCTTGTATCACCAGCGACATGCTTACATGTTACGCGTTGCTATTCCATACGGCTTATTCAGTTCGAAACAGTTACGCACCCTAGCTGTTATTGCGGAAAAGTATGACCGTGGTTATGGTCACTTTACGACCCGTCAAAATATTCAATTCAATTGGGTGGAGTTGGAGCAGACCCCCGATATATTGGCTGAACTAGCCAAAGTAGAGATGCATGCAATTCAAACTTCAGGTAACTGCATCCGAAACATTACAAGCGATGCTTTTGCAGGTGTTGCAGCTGATGAATGTATTGACCCTAGGCCAATTTGTGAATTGCTTCGTCAATGGTCCACCTTGCATCCAGAGTTTGCTCATCTACCGCGAAAATTTAAGTTTGCGATTAATGGTGCTAAAGAAGATCGTACAGTGTTGCTTTGCCATGATGTGGGTATTGAGCTCCAAAAAAATCCAGATATCAATCATGGAGAACTGACTGCGAATATCTACGCGGGTGGGGGTATGGGGCGCACTCCAATTTTGGGCTCGTTAATTAAAAAGAATTTGCCTTGGCAAGTTCTCCCAAGTTATCTGACTGCATTGCTGCGGGTATATAACCGTTTTGGTAGAAGAGAAAATCTCTATAAGGCCCGCATTAAGATCTTAGTCAAGGCATTGGGCCCAGAAGAATTCGCACGTCAAGTGGAGGGTGAGTGGGCTCAACTACATAACGACACTAGGCAGAGTAAGGATAATTTCACTCAAGCTGAATGGGATAGGGTAGCCAAACACTTCACTAGGCCTGGCTATCAATCTCTAGTTGCGCTTAACCAGCAGCAAGTGCTCTCTTATTTCCAAGCACAGCTAGAACTTAATGAAAAAATTGCTTTTAGTCGTTGGCTAGAGCGCAATGTTAAGTCTCATCAAGTTCCTGGATATGCTTCAGTAATTTTGTCGCTCAAACCTCACGGCACCGCTGCGCCTGGAGATGTAACTAGTGATCAAATGAATGCTATCGCGGATTTGGCGGATCAATATAGTTTTGGTGAACTACGAGTTACTCATGAACAAAACTTAGTCTTGGCTGATGTTGAGCAGACTGAGCTTCTTAGTCTCTGGAGAGCGGCAAAAAAAAACCATCTTGTGCTGTCTAATATAGGGCTATTAACCGATATCATCGCCTGTCCTGGCGGGGATTTTTGTTCATTGGCTAATGCTAAGTCTCTACCAATTGCCAAGGCAATTCAAGAGCGTTTTGATGATCTTGATTATCTCCATGACCTTGGTGATATCTCATTAAATATTTCTGGTTGCATTAATTCTTGTGGCCATCATCACGTCGGCAATATTGGTGTACTCGGTGTTGATAAAGACGGGGAAGAGTGGTACCAAATTACCTTAGGTGGCGATCAGGGAAAGAATGCATCTGTTGGAAAAGTCATCGGACCATCCTTTTATGCCAATGAAATTCCGGATGTTATGACTAGCATAATCAATACCTACGTGGAGCAACGTTCGGCTGATGAGCCATTTATTGAGACCTATCGTAGGTTGGGCGTCATCCCATTTAAGGATGCTGCCTATAGACATAGCAGTAAACACGCTAAGGGCGCGGCTAATAGCTAGCTTGGCTTAATGAGAATATGAACCATCAAATTATTTATTATCCCAAAGACGGCAAGCCATTATTGATGATTAATGAGTGGTATGTGTGGAACAGGGAGCATGATGAAGGCGGTATCCCGGATTTAGCTCACGGTTTTCATAAAGTGCTGGTGCCATTTCATTGGTGGCTTAGTCATCATAAGAATCCCGATATCTTGGATCGTGCTCAGGATGGGAAAATCGGGGTGTGGTTTGCGGCGGATGACGACATTCTGAAGTACTCAGAAATTATTGAGAGCGGCAAATTAATCTGGCCGGTAGTCGGGGCGTACTTTCCGTTTTTTAGGGATGGTAGAAGCTTTAGTACTGCGGCCTTATTAAGGGAGCGTTTTGATTGGCAGGGTGAGATTAGAGCGCTTGGCGATGTTTTAATCGATCAACTCCTGCAAGGTGCCAGAGTGGGATTTGATAGCTTTGAATTGCGCCCAGATCAGAATCTAGATATTGCTCTTAAACAATTTAATCTTTATAGCGTCACCACTCAAAATAGTTGGCGCGAGCAACGCGCTACTATCGCCTAAGTTATCAAGAACCATGTCCACACAAAATCTTCTTGAGCTGGGTAAGGTTTTCTTGGTTGGCGCAGGTCCTGGCGCAGTGGATCTCATTACTTTGCGCGGTGCAAGGTTATTAGCTCAGGCTGATATCGTGTTTCATGATGCTTTGGTTGACCCTGAAATGCTGTATCTTTGCTCTCAAGCTATTCAGGTGCCGGTGGGTAAGCGTTGCGGAAAGTTGTCTTCGGCACAGCACTTTATTAACAAACGTCTCATTGACGCTGCACATCAATATAAAACCGTTGTTCGATTAAAAGGTGGTGACCCAATGATTTTTGGGCGCGCTGATGAAGAAATCCAGGCCTTAAAAGATAGCAATATTGATGTAGAGGTTGTTCCTGGTATTACCGCTGCTTTAGCTGGTGCTGCTTCTATTCAGCAGTCACTTACTTTGCGCGGGGTGAGTAGAAGTGTGGCATTTGTCACTTTGGCGCAAAGCAATGACTTAAATTCTGAAAGCCCATCAATATCGGAGTATGTTCCTATGGCACAGCCGAAGGCAGATACTTTGGTGTATTACATGGGGCGAAAGGATGCGGTAAAAATTGCCAAACAATTGATTGAGGCTGGGACGCATCACCATAGAGGAACCCCTGTTCATATTTTAGAGTCTGTCAGCACTAAAAGTGAACGACATTTGTCAAGCACTCTTGGGGAACTGGCTGATGGACACGCGATTGATTGGTTCAACATTAGCTCACCTGCGCTCATCATGATTGGCGAGGCTCTAAGGGAGAATCTAGAAGCACCTTCCTCTACATTAAACGGATCTTGCGGCGTAATCGATGATGGCTTGCAGGACAGCCTCGTCTTCACCAACAGCCGGCTTTGTGCTTAAGGTAATTGCAGGAAATTTTTCACGACAATTGGCGAGAAGTGCGGGGAAGTCATGTCGTAAATGGCCACCTTGGCCAAAGAAGACTGGAAGTATCTTAATTTCTTGAACTCCTTTCATTGCTAAGGAGCTGATTGCAGCTTCGAGGCTTGGATCCATCATTTCTAGAAAGGCAAGCTCAACCAACACATTTGGATGCTGTGCCACCCACTTTTCTTTCAGGCGATCAAAGGGTTCGCGCCAGCGAATATCTCGAGCACCATGGCCAAATAAGATCAGAGCCTTCATGCAATCCTTCTAATAAAGATTTCTATAAGTGTTTAAGCTTACTCTGAATTTAATTGGACGTCTTTATTAGGGTCTTAGTTTTGTAATTTACTTTGAAATGATAAGAAATTTTAGATAGATACTGTTTACCGATCAGGGTAGACTGTAATCTTATATATACGAGGTCTTTTGTATGAGCTCAGTAGGTCCCAAGTCCGTCTTTGAACGGGGTATTTGGTATGTCATCATTCAGGC
>NZ_NCJB01000200.1:0-5503 GCF_002282275.1 Polynucleobacter sp. 39-46-10
CATGCGGTCCTGCAAAGAAAAAAGCAGCCAACCCTTGTGGCCCATCAAATCCTTGTGGTCCAAAAAAACGTAAATCTGCTGATTAATCTTAAATCGTGCTAATTCAATCTACTCTCTGTTTGGCTGCTCAAGAAATTGCTAGCATCCAAACGCGCTACGCAAAAAAGGGCTTGACCCTAAGCGAAGCAGCACTGTGTGGCGCACGAGAGTTTATTGAGTGGAGTCACTATCCCAAAAATGATCTCTCAGATCCCGAGAGTGGCTATGAGTTTTACTACCATGCACATACAGCCGATGAGATGCAAGATGGTGAGCATGGTCACTTCCATTTATTCAAGCGCAATGAAGCGGAATTCCATCACCTCATTGGTATCGCATTAAATCAGCAAGGCTTGCCAGTTCGTTTGTTTACTACAAATCAGTGGGTTACGGGGGAGAAGTTAATCTCTGCGGATTTGGTGATTGATGAATTGCGCAACTTTGATATGGCAACTAAGGGTCGCTTGGGTCCAGTATCCCGCTGGGTTAGTGCGCTTACTAAACTATTTTTTACCGACATGAAGGTATTAATAGTTGAACGGGATCGCAAAATTACTCAGCTAGAAATTGACTGTGGTGACCTGTTGTCCGCTCTCAATTCAAGGAAGTACCACGTATTAACTGAAAGCAAGATTGATTTATTAGATCGACTTTCACAATATTTATTACCTGTAAATTAATCAAGGAGTTCAAATGAAAAAGATTCGAATAGGACTAGCCGTTGCGATTACAAGTTTTATTGGATTAGTGCACGCGGTAAGTTTGCCGGGTCCATTAGTCAGTGCAGAGTGGCTTGCTGCTAATCAATCAGAGGTTCAGATCTTAGAGGTTCGTGGCGATGTAGCCAGCTATACCCGTGCCCCTGAATTCGAAATTGATATAAAAACAGGGAAGAAGTTTTTAGTTGAGGTAGGTGGCCATATTCCGGATTCCACATTGCTTGACTTTAAAAAGGTCAGGGTTGATCGCATGATTGACGGGAAAAAGATCAAGTATCTGATTCCTGAAAAGGCTGACTTTGAAAAAATTATTCAGTCAGTGGGCATCAATTCTGACAAGCCAATTGTTTTAGTTCCAATTGCCCAAGATATTTCCGATATTGATGAAGCTTAATTTAAGGTTTACGGTGAGGACAATATCGCCGTATTAGATGGTGGCATGGCGGGCTGGCTTTCTGAAGGACGCGATTTTTCTGTTGCCCCATCGATTAAAACTAATGGAACATGGGTTGGCAAAGCTGAGCGCAAGGAGTTGATTGCTAACTCAGAGCAGGTAGCATTAGCTTCTAAAACTGGTAAATCTACTTTGATCGACGCACGTCAACCTGTTCAGTTTTTTGGTTTAAATAAGCGTGACTATGTAGGTGCTTACGGTCACATTGCGGGTGCAAAGGAATTGGCTCCTGAGTTATTAGCAAAGCCTGCAAAAGGGGCTCTGTATTTCTGGGATAAGAATACTTACAACGCATTATTCACTTCAAACGGAATCAACCCAAAGACGCCGGCAATTAGCTATTGCAATAGTGGTCACTTGGCGGCTGGTGGTTGGTTTGTTATGTCTGAATTAGTTGGCAATAAATCAACCAAGCTTTATGACGGCTCTTTGTATCTCTGGACTCTAGAAGGTCGTCCACTGGTTGGTGTTCCGCTTAATTAAATAGTAGTTAGGTTTTTCTTCAGTAATAAATTTAAATAAGGATTTAATATGAAATGCAATGTTGGTGGTATCGACCGTATCTTACGTATTGTTGCTGGCCTAGTATTGATTGGCTTGGCTGTCACAGGAACAACTGGAGCCTGGGCTTGGATTGGTGTTATTCCACTAGCCACTGGAGTGTTTAAATTTTGCCCGGCCTATCCATTATTGGGTATTAATACTGGTGCTAAAGATTCATGTAACGATAGCAGTTCCGGTAAGTAATACTGCTTTAACTAGATCGCTTGTTAGGCCAACGTCTAACAAGCGTTTTTGTCTTTAGTGAAGCGGGGATCTAGTGATCAACAAAGCGTCGTGGATCATTGATGGGTCGCAATGGCATGATATGAATTTGATTTCCATCAAGCTCGAGATGCATTTGACTACCGACCTCCATACATAACCTTCTCACTTCTGCAGAAGATGCCTCCCATTCAACGGTATTTACGCTACCTTCAATTCGCAACTGAATTACGGCGATCTGACCAAGGCTGCTCATCTTCTCTACTACTGTCGGTACGCTAGTCATCGTTGGGGTGACGTGAACGCTGAGGCCGCTCTGGGGGATAACCCAAGCCACGCGTACTTTAGGTGGAATTTTGCCTTTGTCGGCAACCTTAAAGAGTTGTGTACAGCCATCCCAGCTTAAGTTACCCGCATCGAACACACCATGAAACATATTGCTAATGCCAACTAATTCAGCAACGCGAGAATTTCTTGGTCTTTGAAATAAAACCTGCGGCGCTGCAGTTTGCAGGCTAATGCCTTTGTCTATAACGGTAATCTGGTCTGCAAGTAAGTCTGCCTCACGTAAATCATGAGTGACCAATAGAATTGGGATATTCAGATCTTTTCTAAGATCTGCCAGAGTTTTATACAAACCCTGGCGGGTTGGGGCATCGATAGCTGAGAAGGGCTCATCCAGCAGCAATACTTTTGGTTGGCGCGCTAGAGCTCTGGCGAGTGCTACCCGTTGTTGTTGACCGCCAGAAAGTTGATGCGGCATTCGCTCGGCCAAATTAGAAATGCCCATTCGATCTAATAAATCCATACTGATAGTCTTGCGTTTACTTGTGGCAAGGCCAGAGTTTTGCAATGGAATCGATACATTGTCTAAGGCATTCAAATGTGGAAATAGGGCATATTGTTGAAATAAGAATCCACATGACCGTTGTGCGGGCTCTAGGTGAAGTGCATTACGATTCAGTTCATTGCCCTCAAACCAGATCATTCCTTCACACTGAATAACTCCGGTAGCAGGCTTGTTTAGGCCGGCAATGGTTCTGAGAACTGAAGTTTTGCCGCTCCCGGAGGGGCCAACTAAAGCATGCAACTCACCTGGCGCACATTCAAGATTGATTTGCAGTGGATTCGGGTAGGTTTGGCTAATCTTGATTTTTAGCATTAGCTCAAGCTCCCGCGGCGACCGCGATTCTGCCCAAATACCCCATATGAAAGCGCTATACAAACAAGAGATGTACCAAGGAGCACAAGCGCGATAGCGCCAGCACCAGCAGTATCAAAGCTCTGAACCTTGTCATAAATAGCAATGGAGGCTGTTTTGGTCTCCCCGGGTATTGCTCCGCCAACCATGAGGACAACGCCGAATTCACCAAGGGTGTGGGCAAAGGTAAGGGCGGCGGCACCGGTAATACCTCGCCAAGATAGCGGCAACTCGATCAACCGAAAGATTTGCCAATCACTCAGACCGCTCACCTGAGCTGCTTCTCTGATTTCAGGATTAATAGCCTCAAATGCTCTCTGGATAGGCTGAATGGCGAAGGGGATATTGACAATTAATGAGGCAATCAGAATGCCTGTGAATGAAAATACTATTGGGGAGCCAAAAATACTGGTATTACCAAAAGAAACCAGAAAGTAATAACCTAAAACAGTGGGCGGCAGGACTAATGGAAGTGCTAGGGCAGCCTCAATCCATGGCCGACTTTTATTGAGCTTAAGCAGCCTATGGACAACCCAGATCCCAAAGGGAAGAATTAGAGCCATAGTCCAAAAAGCAAGCTTTAGGGATAGCAGAATTGCATCAATATCCATTTTTTTGATTGTATTGCCTTTGAGGCTAGGGTATCCCACTATATAAGTGTTTGCCGCTTCGGTGTCCAATATGCATGTATACGCATATATAATCTCAGCCTGTGAATATCAAAGTAAAAGTTAAAAAAGCCACCAAAGACCTTTCTCCACAAGTGATGGAAAAGGTATTTGCTAATGTTGCTGAATATTTCAGCGTTCTTTCGGAGCCATCACGCCTGCGCATCATGTATGCAGTTTGCAGTGGGGAGAAGTCTGTTTCTGAGGTTGTTGAGTTGTGCGGCTCCAGTCAGGCCAATGTCTCTCGTCATCTTGCAGCCCTAAATAAAGCCGGAATTTTACTTAGGCGTAAAGAAGGTACAACCGTTTTTTACTCTATCGCTGATAACGCAACCGTAGAAATGTGTCAGACAGTCTGCGCAAAAATTGCCGAGAGTTTGCATTAATTTTTTTTAAGAATCTATTCATCAAAGTAGAGAACACATGACCAAAAAACAAATAGAGATCAGTGCGCAAGATATCAGCGCTATCGAAAAGCCAGCTAATCGTGCTCGTCTGGTTAAGGCTCCTGAGCATTTTATTTCTCAAGAACTGATTGCTGACATCAACGCCAATGGCTTGGATGAAAACCGTCGCGGCTTCTTGCGCAAGGGTTTCATGTCTGCTCTAGGTGGAGCGGCGGCAGGGCTAACAGCTCCGCTAGCGATGGCTGCTGGTGAGGGCGATCCTGCGATTCTGGAGAAGCAGGAATGGCAAACTACCCTTGGTAAGAATGTAGCAACTATGCCTTATGGTATGCCATCTATTTACGAGTCAAACTTGATTCGTCGAGAGTCTCCAGGCTTAACTCGAGTATCAGCAGCCTCAGTTGCCTTTACTCCGCTTCAAGGTTTGTTTGGAACAATCACTCCTAACGGATTGCATTTTGAGCGTCACCATCAAGGTTGGTACAACCTCAATCCTGAGACTCATCGCCTGATGGTTAATGGCTTAGTGAAAAACCCACGCGTTTTCACAATGAATGATTTGATGCGTTTGCCTTCAGTTTCTCGTACTCACTTTATTGAGTGTGGTGCTAATACTGGTCTTGAGTGGGGTAATGTTGCCGTACCTACTGTTCAGTACACGCACGGCATGCTTTCTTGCTGTGAGTTCACTGGCGTTCCTTTAAAAGTATTGCTTGAAGAATGTGGCGCTGACCTCAAAAAAGGCAAGTTCATGCTTGCTGAAGGTGGTGATGGTTCTGGCATGACTCGCACGATTAACTTGGAAAGCTGTTTAAACGACACTATCGTGGCTTGGGCGATGAACGGTGAGATGTTACGCCCTGAAAATGGTTTTCCATTACGTTTAGTGGTTCCTGGTGTTCAAGGAGTAAGTTGGGTGAAATGGTTGCGTCGCCTTGAAGTAGGTGATATGCCATGGAATGCGAAGGATGAGGCAGTTCACTATATTGAATTGATGCCGGATGGATCGCACCGTCAATATGCATCGATTCAAGAATGTAAATCGGTCATCACAACACCATCTGGTGGTCAGCAGTTGCTGGATAAAGGTTTCTACAACGTCAGCGGTATGGCTTGGTCTGGTCGCGGCAAGATCCGGCGTGTTGATGTTTCATTCGATGGTGGAAATAACTGGCGCACTGCTCGTCTAGAAACACCAATCCTAGATAAGTCTATTACCCGCTTTAATATTGACTGGGTGTGGGATGGCT
>NZ_NCJB01000007.1:0-33334 GCF_002282275.1 Polynucleobacter sp. 39-46-10
TGTTCCAAGAGGCGATATTCAGCTTACGGTGCAAAGCATGCGCCGTGCCGGCATGGGTGGTCTTTATGAGGCTTTTCTAAAGCTCAAAGCCAAGCTCGCTAAAGAAGGTTTATTTGACGCTGAGAATAAGCGCCCCATTCCAAGTCATCCGAGATCGATAGGCATTATTACTTCGCCGCAGGCGGCTGCTCTTAAAGATGTATTGAGCACATTAGCCAGAAGAGCGCCCCATATACCGATCGTGATTTACCCAACATTGGTGCAAGGACCAGATGCGCCTGGTGGAATTATTTCCGCACTCAAGGCGGCTGAAAAAGAAAATGCAGTTGATGTAATTTTGTTGGTCAGGGGCGGCGGCAGTATTGAAGACCTTTGGGCATTTAATGATGAGCAGTTAGCTTACGCTATCGCAGCTTCACCTATTCCGATTGTGAGTGGTGTTGGTCATGAAACGGATGTCACTATTGCTGACTTTGTTGCAGACTTACGCGCACCCACTCCTACAGGCGCGGCAGAATTGGCGGCACCAAGACGGGATCAAATGTTGCAAGAGCTAGATGCCATCATGCAGGCAATACTGCAAAGAGTAAGTCAACGTGTAGAGCGCGAAGCACAAACCTTAGATCAGTTAGCTTTGCGTCTCAGTCATGCTCTACCTAACCCTGATCGTATGCGTGAGCAAATCAGCGGCTGGCAAAAACGACTCAATCAAGCATGGCTAGTGAGAGTTGAAAATTGGAAGCGTGATCAAAGTCACTTCCAGTCTCAGCTTGAAATGCTCAATCCACAAAGAACTCTAGAACGTGGCTATACGGTAATCCTGAGTAAGGAAGAGCAGGCAATGCATGCAGTACGAAGCCCTAACGAGCTCAATACCCAAAGCGTATTTGAAGTAAGGCTGGCAGAGGGGCGGGTAGAGGTGGAGTTTTCAAAAGTTATCTAGGCCAACTAAAAACCTTAACGTGTTCGCGTGTATGTATAGCAATGCTATACAATATACAATGAGGGATGATTAAATCTTTTAGGCATAAAGGTTTGGAGTTGTTTTTTCAAACCGGAAAAAAGACTGGGATACAGTCTTCCCATTCAAATAAATTGAGTAGGCAGTTAGCTAGATTGGATGAGGCCACATGTTGGGAGGATGTCAACATTCCTGGGTGGAGGCTTCACTTGCTATCAGGAAAACTAAATAATCATTACTCAATCGCCGTGAGTGGAAATTGGAGAATTACTTTTAAATTTGATGATAAAGATGTCATATTGCTTGATTATCAGGATTACCATTAAGCGGTAAGTTAAGGAATACAAAATATGAGAAAAATGCATAATCCACCTCACCCTGGTTTGATCATCAAAGAGGATATTCTCCCTGTATTGGGTATGAGTGTGACTGAGGCTGCGGACCAGTTGGGTATTACACGCGTCGCACTTTCCCGTGTAATTAACGGGAAGGCTGCTATTTCACCGGACATGGCCTTACGCATTGAGAAATGGTTAGGCATTAAAAACGGTGGCAGTGCGGATATTTGGTTAAGCCAGCAGGCGACATACGATTTATGGAAGGCGAGAAAATTGGGTGTGCCGAAGGTAAAGTCAGTTGGCGTTATTCTCGATCATGCTTTAGCTTAGATTTTATGGTGACAAATTTATTAGAAGTAAAAACTAAACGCTCACAATCCATTTTAGTGCTCGGTTTTGGCCAATCCTTGCCGCAATCAATATAAAGAGATAGCCCAGTCTCAAGAGCGTCAACCGCATTTTCGAGCGCCTCTTTTTCATTTGCTCCAAACGTAATTGCTTCTGGCACATCCCTAAATGTGACTAAGATATTGGAACCATCTTTTGTAAGTTTTGCGGGGTATTGGGGCATCACGCTATCGTACTGCCAGTAATTAAGCTGGATATAAACGTGGTTAATCAATATGTTTCTAAAGAATATTTGGCTCAATCTCAAGTTGTACGCCGAATTTCCCCAACACTTCTTCCTGAATGCTTTTTGCAAGATTGAGGATGTCGGTAGAGGTCCCGCCACCATGATTGACTAGCACTAGTGCTTGCTTTTCATAAACACCTACAGGGCCAACACGCTTGCCTTTAAAGCCACATTGATCAATCAGCCATCCGGCCGCCAACTTTCGCTTGTCATTGCTATCTGGATAAGAAACCAGATCCGGAAATTGCTTACTTAGTTGTTCGCAATATTCAGTGCTGACAATCGGGTTTTGGAAAAAACTTCCCGCATTACCAATGACCTTGGGGTCTGGCAATTTATTAGATCGGATAGTGCATACCGCATCAAAAATTTGCTGAGCACTTGGGCTGGTCTTTAACTCGGCAAATTGCTTTGCTAGATCAGCGTACTGTAATCGCGCTTGCCAAGCCTTGGGGATTTTAAAAACAACCTTTGTCACGATAAATCGATTGGGATTTTGCTTGAAGTAGCTATCGCGATAGGCAAACTGGCAGGCTTCTTGCGGGAGAGTGACAAAGGCATGGGCTGCAGAATCAAATGCTTCGATGCTGTCGATGTATTCACCTATCTCAACACCGTAGGCCCCAATGTTTTGAATGGGTGCGGCACCAACAGTGCCCGGTATGAGGGCGAGGTTTTCTAGTCCGGGTAAATTGTGATCTAGCGTCCAAGCAACGAATTCATGCCAATTCACACCAGCGCCTACTGATATCCAGGAGTTGTTGTCATCCGCTCTGAGGATCTCTTGGCCGAGAATGTTAATGAGTAGTGTTGCCCCTGGTAAAGACTTAGGAAGAATCACATTACTGCCGCCGCCTAATACACGCCACTCAAGCTTTTTATCCTCGAGTTCTTTCGTGAGAGCTGGTAACTGATCAGAGCATGTGATCTCGTACGCCAGTTGCGCTTCGGAATCCAGGCCAAAGCTATTCCGGTGCTTGAGCCCCAGATTGGGGGTCAATTTTGCTGGATTGGGCGCATTTTTTGCGGAGTTCATGCCACAATCTTATTCGTGTTCGAGTTTCTGTTCGTAATTTGTGAAAAAACTTGAAAAGCAACAATGCAATAGCTAAATTTGCAGAATTGTTTACCCAGATTATTTAAGGAGTTTGAGATGCCCTCATTTGACGTAGTGTGTGAGCCAGACATGATCGAGTTGAAAAACGCAATCGAGCAATCTAATAAAGAGATTACCAATCGTTTTGACTTTAAAGGCTCTGATAGCCGAGTGGAGCAAAAGGACGAGACTTTGATCTTGTTTGGTGATGATGACTTTAAGTTGGGTCAAGTACGTGATGTGCTTTACGGCAAGATGGCCAAACGCAATGTGGATGTGCGTTACCTTAAAGACGACAAAAAAGAGACTATTGGTAGCGATAAACGCAAGCAAACCATGAAGATCCAAAAAGGTATTACTTCCGAGTTGGCTAAAAAAGTAGTGCGCATCATCAAAGACAGCAAGATCAAAGTGCAAGCCAGTATTCAGGGTGATGCAGTACGTGTCACTGGTACCAAACGTGACGATTTGCAAGAAACGATGGCATTGCTCAAAAAAGAGGTAACAGAAGCGCCATTGGGTTTTAACAATTTCCGTGACTAAATCTCTAAGACAAGTCTCTGCACGCTCATGCCTCAGTTGGTAGGCAAGTAAGAGGGGTAAGCTTTTGGGGCAGTGCGATACCTCCGATTGCTTTGATCTAAGAAGCTTTTCGCATTAAGGCAGCCCTGCTGGCTATGCTAACTGTTCTCCTAGACGATGCTTGAGTGCACTTATCCGCCAATAACCCAGTTTAGATAAAAGGTTACTTTTTGGAACCTTTAGGGCTATAATGTACTCATCTCAAGGAGAGAAACATGTCTATTAACGTTAAATTGTCTGAAAGTTTGGTAGAACAGGCTAAAGCTTACGGGCAAATTGAGCACCGTTCGGTGCCTAAGCAGATTGAATACTGGTCACGGATTGGTAGGGTTGCTCAAGAAAACCCAGATTTACCGTTTTCCATGATTCGAGAGATTTTGATTGCCGATCAAGAGCCGATCATCGGCGAGTATGTATTTAGTTGATGCGCTTACTCCTGACGGCTTCGTTTGTAAAAGCGATCAAAAAATTACATCCACAACAAAAATCTGAGTTAGATAGCGCGGTTAAATCTATTGGTTTAGATCCATCCATTGGAGAGGCCAAGGTTGGGGATCTACTGGGTGTGCGTGTTTTCAAGTTTCGACTTTCACAGCAACAGTGCTTGTTGGCTTATCGTATTTTGGATGAAGAAAGTATTAAGTTATTGACCTTTGGCCCGCAGGAAAATTTCTATCGTGATTTAAAGCGGCAGGATGATTGAAGTGGTTTTATTGTGACCGCCGATCAAAGCCTGGCTCCACCACTTGAGGTGTCGATTGCATCGACAAGCCAAGAGGCTATCGAGCGCTTCTGTGATGCTTGTTGGCTAGAAGATGGCTTGGCACAAAATAGTTTGTCTGCTTATCGCCGAGATCTACTGCTCTTGGCGCAGTGGCTTTTTAAAGAATCAGGTGCCGATCTCTACAGTGTGTCGGAAAAAGATCTCACTGCTTACATTGCGCATCGACGCGCAGATAAAGCAACCACTGCTAATCGTCGACTGACGGTATTCAAGCGCTTTTATCGCCATGCTCTGCGCATGAATTTGGTAAAAAGCGACCCCTGCATTGGTTTGCGTGCGGCCAAGCAGGCGCTACGTTTTCCTAAGACCTTAAGTGAAGATCAGGTTACTGCTTTGCTCAATGCCCCCGATGTGGAAACTTCACTCGGATTGCGTGATCGCACGATGTTGGAGTTGATGTATGCCAGCGGTTTGCGAGTTTCTGAAATCGTCTCTTTAAAGACGGTTGCTCTAGGATTAAACGAGGGCGTTATTCGGGTGGTCAATGGTAAGGGTGGTAAAGAGCGGCTTGTGCCTTTTGGTGGTGAGGCGGGGCAGTGGTTACGTCGCTATCTTTCTGATGCCAGAACACCATTGCTGGAAGGTAAAACTTCGGATGCGGTATTTGTGGGGCGTCATACGGGAACTGGTTTAACTCGTCAGGCTTTCTGGGCGCTGATAAAGCGATATGCCACGATTGCCAATATTCCTGTTGCTCTATCCCCCCATACCTTACGTCATGCTTTTGCTACCCATTTACTTAATCATGGGGCTGATTTAAGGGTAGTGCAGCTCCTTTTAGGTCATGCTGATATCTCAACTACTCAGATCTATACCCACGTTGCTAGAGAGCGTCTGAAGTCGATTCATCAACAGCATCATCCTAGAGGCTCTTAACCAGGATTTCCAGAGGGGTATTGCTACAACATCTCTTTAATTTAGGTCTCAACCCAGTTCTCAAGAGCAAGGTTTGCAACCCTTTTAAATTCACGTAAATTATTCGTGACTAGAATGAGTCCCTGGCCAATTGCATGGGCGGCAATATGAATATCGTTCTCACCAATAACTTCACCTTTGTTCTCTAGCGCCGCTTTAATTTGGCCGTAGTGTTGAGAAGCTTTTGCGTCATAAGGGAGAACTTCGAGATGGCTAATGAATTCCTCTATAGCCTCTAAATTCTTATCAAGGTTGGGACTTTTCTCCGCGCCATAAATTAATTCAGATAAGGTGATGCTTGAAATTGCCATCCGACTCGCATTCGTGTTAAACATCTTTAATACTTCGACTGGTTTGCGCTTAAGTACGTATATAACAATATTGGTATCCAATAAATACTTGAGCATTACAGGTCTTCCCGTTTAACCGGTTTTTGTTCCCCGCGTTCATTCATAAAGTCATTTGATACGGATGGTCCGCTTAGGAAAAAGTTATCCCATGTGTTTTCAAGTGGCGTAATTATTCGCTCACGACCGCGAATACGGACAATGACTTTTTTTACATCATCCGGTAAGCGGGCTTCTGCCGGCAATCTAACTGCTTGGCTACGATTGTTTGTAAACACCGTGGTGATTGCTATGGACATAACGCTCTCCTTATGTATATAGCAATAGTATATAGCATTTCAGTCAGGATTATCAATCCAAAAAATAACTAGCTAGATAAGTGTTTAAGATATCCCCATGAATTTAACTTTAGATCTGTTGCTGATCCCGATTGCCTACTTGATTGGTTCCATCTCTTTTGCGGTTGTAGTGAGTAAATGCATGCGTTTGCCTGACCCCCATTCTTATGGCTCTGGCAATCCAGGAGCGACTAATGTTCTGAGAACTGGTAATAAGCTGGCCGCTGTACTCACATTAATAGGCGATGCCTTAAAGGGTTACCTTGCAGTCATGTTGGCCAGAGTATTGCTCGGTGATGAATCTTTGACATCCACACTCAATTCTTGGTTGTTATGTGCAGTTGTCATCGCTGTGTTCTTGGGGCATCTATTTCCGATATTCCATGGCTTTAAAGGTGGAAAAGGTGTTGCTACGGCCTGCGGTATTTTGTTTGGTATTAATTGGATTTTGGGCTTAGCTACCTTGAGTACCTGGATCATTGTGGCGATGTTTATGCGCTACTCTTCTTTGGCGGCCTTAGCAGCTGCAATCTTTGGCCCAATCTATTTTGTTTTCTTGTTTGGCTTTCAGCCGATGGGCATTGCGCTTCTGGTGGTTTGTCTTTTGTTGATCTGGCGTCATCGCAGCAATATTCACAATCTCATGAATGGCAAAGAGAGCCGCATTGGTTCCAAGAAAAAAGTACAAACTGAATCTAAAGGCCAACAATGACTATTGCGTATTGGTGTGTTCTGTTCATGGGATTGTTTCCCTACGTAGCAGCTGGCATTGCAAAAAAAGGTTTTGAGGGTTACGACAACGGCATGCCTAGACAATGGCTTGCTAAACAGACGGGATTTCGGGCGCGTGCTAATGCTGCCCAAGCCAATCTTTTTGAGTCGCTCCCCTTCTTTTTCGCGGCAGTGATCATCGCATCCATCGCAAATGCACCGCAAGGCCGAGTGGATTTATTAGCAATTGGGTTTGTTGCAGCACGCGTTGCATACCTAGTTTGCTATGTAGCCAATTGGCCAACAATTAGATCTATTGTTTGGCTTGCTGGCTTAGCTTGCGTAGTAGCAATCTTCTTTCAGATTTAAAGAATAAAAACTCATCTACAAAAATTCATCGAGACAATATATATGCCCACCAAAAAAACTCCTACGAAGACGGTTGCAAAGACCCCTGCTAAAAAGGCCTCAAGCGTCAAGCCTGCCAAGAAAGTAGCTGCCAAAAAGAGTGATGCTGGCACACCGTTATCTGTAGTGATTCGTCGACGCATTGAGGCGCAAAAGGCGCGCTTTCATGCGAATGACAATATTGCTAAATTCATTCAACCTGGCGAGTTAGAAGGCTTGGTAGATGAAGTGGCAGAAAAGATGCAAGCCGTTCTTGAGAGCTTAGTGATTGATACCGAGAGTGATCACAACACTAAGAACACTAGCCAGCGTGTGGCCAAGATGTTTGTGAAAGAAGTATTCAATGGCCGTTATGTTGAACAGCCTACCTTAACGAAGTTCCCTAACGTTAGCCGCTTAAATGAGTTGATGATTATTGGCCCTATTACTGTTCGTAGCGCTTGTTCCCATCACCTTTGCCCCATCATGGGCCGCATATGGATTGGCGTATTACCAAGTAAAGAATCCGCACTCATTGGTTTATCAAAGTACTCACGCTTGACTGAATGGGTGATGTGTCGTCCACAGATTCAGGAAGAGGCGGTGGTTGAGTTGGCCGATATGCTGGAGAAAAAAATCAAGCCGATTGGTGTTGCGATCGTGATGGATGCAGACCACTTCTGTATGCAATGGCGTGGCGTTAAAGATCGTGATTCGAAGATGGTGAACAGCGTGATGCGCGGTGCTTTTCTGAAAGACTCTAATTTGCGTAGAGAGTTTTTATCACTCTTAGATAAGCGATAGGCAGTGGTATTGAAGAAAACCCTGTTGAGAAGTTGCATTGGCATTTGTCTCATTTGCGCTTTGCTCGGGTGCTCTCTGTATCCAGATATTAATAAAGACCCAGCTAAAAACAATAAGGTGACCTTTCAGCGTGATGCGATAGATTGCGCTCAGGCATACCCCGAGGCTGGTTCTGGAGTTCACGTAAGGCAACGTATTAACTGTATGAATCTAAAGGGGTGGTATTAAATTTCCTCCGCGAGGGCTTGCGAACCTAATAATTTTTCTTTGAGAACAATTCTCAAGTAAAAAACTATATAAATCAACAGCTTATATAGCTTCTATTGGATTCATTTGATCTGATCTATGATCCCTCCAGATACAAATTTTGTTCCATCTCACTCACTGGAGTTCATATGAAAAATAGTCGTCGCCAATTTATGATTTTGTCCGCTGCTGGTGCTTGCACATTGGCTTTGAACGGTCAAGTTCAAGCTCAAGCAATGGTTGCTGAAACTGATCCACAAGCTGCTGCTTTGGGTTACAAGGCTGATGCCTCTAAAGTTGATAAAGCAAAGTATCCTAAGTACGCTGCTGGCCAAAAGTGCGACAACTGTGCTTTGTATCAAGGTAAAGTGGGTTCTGCTGCTGGCGGTTGCTCACTGTTTGGTGCTAAGCAAGTTGCTGGCCCAGGCTGGTGCTCTGCATACGCTAAGAAGGCTTAATACGGTCTTTGAATTAATATGTTTTAAAGGCTGCTCCGGCAGCCTTTTTTATTAGTCGGGTGAATTTGCTTCAATTGATGGCAGGTCTATGGTTGCACCCTAAAGAAAAAACATGAAACATAACTACAAGAATCTACTGAAGCGCTACTCCTTTTACCTTGGGGGTGATCAGCCTCAAGTGCCCTGGATTGAGAGAATTCGGTCTGTAGCGGGTGCTTTTATTGGTCTTATGTTAGTGCTCACTATCGCTAAGTTCCTTGGCGAGCTTAGTAATGTCGATGAGTGGCTCATGGCCTCCTTGGGTGCAAGTGCTTTACTAGTATTTGCTTTACCTGGCAGCCCCATGGCTCAGCCGTGGGCTGTTATTGCGGGTAATACTCTTTCTGCTTTGGTTGGTATTGCGATCATTCATGTGGTGCAGGAGCCACTGCTGGCCTTGCCTTTGGCTGCCAGTCTTTCTATTTTGGGAATGTTTATCTTGCGTTGCTTGCACCCACCAGCTGCTGCCGTTGCTTTGATTGTGGTACTGGGTCACGTGATGCACTTCCGCTACGCATTCTTTCCGGTCATGATTGATTCAGTGCTTTTGGTCCTGGCTGGGGCGGTTTACAGTAATCTGACCGGTAAACCCTACCCCAATAAACCAAATTAATTCTTTATAAACAGTAACTTAAGCTTAGTTTCGTTTAGTTGCTGCGATCGAAGCGATGCAATCTTTGATGCCGTAGTTGTGATATTTACCTGCATTTTCCTTTTTAAGGGACTGGGCGCACTCATTGACTGAGTTGCGAACGTTAATTTTGGGGATGTTATTTGTAGACATGTCTGGCTCCTGTGGTTTTTATAAGTTTTGCGAATAAAAAAACGATGTTTTCACTATTGTGATCGCTATTGAGATTCTAATAAATTCATAAAAATTGTGTAAACCCCAATAAGCTCGGTTTCAGCCCATAAAGTCTATAAAATCATGTTTTATTTACAAAAAGCATAAAGGCTTTGTTTATCTGCCAATGACCAACCCAAATTCTGATAATCCAGCAATACCGGTCATTCCAGTCATTCTGTGCGGAGGCTCTGGAACGCGCCTTTGGCCTTTATCTCGCTCTGGCTTTCCAAAGCAGTTTTTGGTGCTTTCGGGTGATGATTCAACTAAAAGCCTTTTTCAGCAGGCAGTTGAACGATTAAATACCCTTGGGATGAGTGGCAATAATTCCTCAGGCATTCAGCTTGGCAAAACTTTGATTGTGACGAATGAAGAGCATCGCTTCTTGGTGACAGATCAATTACGTGAGATGCCGAGTATTCAGGCTACTTTATTGCTAGAGCCTGTGGGGCGTAATACAGCGCCAGCACTGAGCTTGGCTGCATTACATGCCAGCGAGTCAGCAGATCCAATTTTAGTGATTACGCCAGCCGATCAAACCATTCAGAATGGCGCGGCATTTACTAAGGCCTTGCAAGATTGCATCAATGTGGTCGCAGCCGATGAGAGTAATAAAACAATTGCTATCTTAGGTATCACACCAACCGCGCCAGAGATAGGGTATGGCTACATCAAAAAAGCTGGTGCTCAGGGTGCTCATGGTCAATTTACTGTTGAGCAATTTGCAGAGAAGCCTGATGCTCAGACCGCTCAATCCTATCTTGAGGATGGTAATTACTTCTGGAATAGTGGCATGTTTGTTTTGCGCTCCAGCACTTGGCTCGCCGCCCTGAAAGAATTTCGCCACGATATCTTTGGTGCTACTGAAACTGCATGGGTGGCAAGGGCTATCGATCAAACCGGAGATGCAGAATTTATTCGCCCCGATAAAGAAATCTTTAAATCGATTCCCAGTGAATCGATTGACTATGCTGTGATTGAAAAGTGCCCCGCATCTCATGGCGCATTCACCATCAAGATGGTTGAGTTAAATGCCGGCTGGAATGATTTGGGTGCTTGGGATGCTGTGTGGCAAGTTGGTAAAAAGGATCCATCTGGAAATGTCACTAGTGGCGACACCTTGCTGAGTAATACGAGTAATTCATTGGTGCATGCCAGTAGTCGTTTAGTAGGTACGGTAGGCATTCATAATTTGGTGATTATTGAAACGGCGGATGCAGTCTTGGTTGCTGATCGCGCTAATAGTCAGGATGTGAAAAGCATCGTGAACCAGCTTGAGAAACGGCAGCGTGAAGAAAAGAATCTTCATCGCAAGGTTGCTAGGCCCTGGGGTTGGTATGACAGCGTAGATGAGGGTGAACGTTTCAAAGTCAAACGTATCCAGGTAAAACCAGGTGCCAGTCTTTCTTTGCAAATGCACCATCACCGCGCTGAGCATTGGATTGTGGTGAAAGGTACCGCAGAAATTACCAACGGCGATAAGGTCATTATGTTGACTGAGAACCAGAGTACTTATATCCCTCAAGGACAAACTCACCGCTTAGCCAATCCTGGTAAAACACCTCTAGAAATTATTGAGGTTCAGTCCGGTAGCTACTTGGGCGAGGATGACATTGTGCGTTTTGAAGATAACTATGGGCGCTCTAAGTCATGAGTGGTGACAATTTGATAATGAACCAATCCACGACTGCCAATAAACCTATTGCATTAATTTGTGGGGTAAGTGGCCAAGATGGCAGCTACTTAGCTAAATTACTTTTACAAAAAGGTTATGCTGTTTTTGGCACTTCCAGAGATGTGCAGGGCTCCTCTTTCTCCAATCTTCAAAAGCTTGGCATTAAAGAGCAAATTTCTTACATCTCTATGGTTCCGGAAGATTTTCGGAGTGTCTTGGTTGCACTTCGTAAAAGTAATCCTGATGAGATTTATTACTTAGCTGGGCAATCCTCAGTAGGTTTATCTTTTGAGCAACCAGCGGAAACCATTCAGAGTATTACCTTGGGAACTCTCAATATTCTTGAGGGCTGCCGCATGATGGAAGAAAATAGCAAGCCAATGAAGATCTATCATGCCGGTTCAGGTGAGTGTTTTGGTGATACCCATGGCGAGCCAGCCAATGAAAAAACGCCGTTCTACCCAATGAGCCCTTATGCGGTTGCTAAGACATCGGCCTATTGGTTGGTAAACAACTACCGAGATGCATATGGTTTATTTGCCTGTACGGGCATTCTGTTTAATCATGAATCTCCTTTGCGCCCAGAGCGTTTCGTAACTCAGAAAATTATTCGGGCAGTCAAGCGTATTGCAGACGGTAGCAAGGAAAAATTAAAACTTGGCCGCTTAGATATCGCAAGAGACTGGGGCTGGGCACCAGAGTATGTTGAAGCGATGTGGCTCATGTTGCAACAAGATAAGCCGCAAGACTTTGTGATTGCCACTGGCACTACCATCACCTTGGAAGAGTTTGTCAAAACAGCGTTTGAGCAGGTAAATCTCAACTGGATGGACTATGTCATTCAGGATCCTAGCCTGTTCCGTCCTACGGACCTTGCCATTGGTCGTGCCGACCCGAGTAAGGCGCAAAAGACACTCGATTGGGAAGCTTCAACCAAAGGCATTGAAGTCGTCAAGAAAATGTACCAATCTTTATAATTAATCTACCAATACCGTCAGTTAGCCAAATCACATTCAGTCAAAAAATATGAAAAACAATCAAAAAGTTGCCCTCATCACCGGTATCACAGGTCAAGATGGGTCTTACCTTGCTGAGTTCCTATTAGAAAAAGGTTATATCGTTCACGGTATCAAGCGTCGCGCTTCCTCTTTTAATACTGAGCGGATTGATCATATTTATCAAGATCCCCACGTTAACCATCCAGATTTGATTCTCCACTATGGCGACTTAACTGATACTAGTAACTTGGTTCGCATTATTAAAGAGTGCCAGCCTGATGAGATTTATAACTTAGGCGCTCAGTCTCATGTGGCTGTTTCTTTTGAATCTCCCGAGTACACCGCTGATGTTGATGCAATGGGTCCATTGCGCATGTTGGAGGCGATTCGTATTTTGGGTCTAGAGAAAAAGACACGCTTCTACCAGGCTTCGACTTCTGAGCTCTATGGCCTAGTACAAGAAATCCCGCAAAAAGAGACAACGCCTTTTTATCCAAGAAGTCCATATGCAGTAGCCAAGATGTATGCCTACTGGATCACGGTCAATTACCGCGAAGCTTATGGCATCTATGCCTGTAACGGCATCCTCTTTAATCACGAGTCTAAGCGCCGCGGCGAAACTTTTGTCACCAGAAAAGTCACCAGAGGCCTAGCCAATATTGCTCAAGGTCTTGAGAAGTGTTTATTCATGGGTAATATCGATGCACTGCGCGACTGGGGTCATGCGAAAGACTACGTACGCATGCAGTGGCTCATGCTCCAACAAGACAAACCCGAAGATTTTGTCATTGCCACCGGTGTCCAGTTCACTGTTCGTGAATTTATTATTCGCAGCGCTAAACAGCTTGGCATCACTCTCAAATTTGAGGGAACTGCTGAAAATGAAAAAGCCACCGTGGCATCAATAGAAGGCGATAAAGCCCCAGCACTAAAAGTGGGGGATGTCATTGTTCAAATCGATCCACGCTATTACCGCCCAACTGAAGTCGAAACCCTTTTAGGCGATCCAACTAAGGCAAAAGAAAAACTAGGCTGGGTTCCAGAGATCACTCTAGATGAAATGATTGTTGAGATGGTAGCTAGTGATCTTGAGAAGGCGAAGCAGCATGCTTTATTGGAAAAGCATGGTTACTCTGTATCAGTGGGTAAAGAGAATTAACAGCGTGAGTAAAGATTTAGATCAAAAGATTTATGTAGCCGGACACCGCGGTATGGTTGGCTCTGCAATCGTACGCAATCTTCAGGCTAGGGGTTACACGAATATTGTTACTCGAACCCATGCGGAGATGGATCTCACAGATCAAGCGGCAGTCAAAGCTTTTTTCGAGCAAGAAAAGCCTGATCAAGTCTATTTAGCTGCAGCCAGGGTGGGGGGCATTTATGCGAACAATACCTATCCAGCTGAATTTATTTATGACAATCTGATGGTGCAAAATAATGTCATCCATCAAGCGTTTAGTAGTGGTGTAAAAAAATTATTATTTTTAGGTTCAAGCTGCATCTATCCTAAGTTGGCTCCTCAGCCGATGAGTGAGGATGCGCTCTTAACAGGAAAGCTTGAGCCAACCAATGAGCCATATGCGATTGCCAAGATTGCCGGTATTAAAATGTGTGAAAGCTATAACCGACAGTACGGCCAATCCCATGGAGTGGACTACCGCTCAGTGATGCCAACCAATCTATATGGCCCCGGCGACAACTACCATCCAGAAAACAGCCATGTTATTCCAGCGCTCATTAGAAGGTTTCATGAGGCAAAGGTAAATAATTTACCTGAGGTCGTGATCTGGGGAACCGGAGCTCCCAGGAGAGAATTTCTCTATGTTGATGACATGGCGGCAGCATCAGTCTTTGTGATGGATTTAGATAAGGCTATCTATGATCAGCATACCGAACCTATGCAAAGTCACATTAATGTAGGCTTTGGCAGTGATGTCACGATTGCAGATTTAGCAAAAGCGGTTGGTAACGCTGTTGGCTATCAAGGAAATATCGCTTTTGATGCCAGCAAGCCTGACGGTACTCCACGCAAGTGGATGGATTCATCTAAATTGAACGGTCTGGGATGGACTCCTTTGGTGGGATTGGAGACTGGATTGAGGCAAGCCTATGCTGATTTTGCTCTGTTGATTAACCAACATTCCAATGATTAAGTCTGCGTAATGTCAAAAAAATGGATTCATCACGTCTTGGCACCAATTTTTCGCCATGACCCTGCGCTGGGTCGGGCCTAAAAGTATTGCCGCTATTTACGTAGTAATCCTGGATTTTTGTAATCTCCAAAACTCTGTAAGCTAGGACTCCGCTTCAATAGAAGTCCACTGTGGAGCGTGGAGAGTTAGAGCCACTGGAAACACATCTGGTATGTGAGTTGGTTAAGGAGGTTGACGTTCTAATTAATGTAGGTGCCAACATTGGGTATTTCAGTTGCTTAGCTCTCCGTGCTGGCAAGTCGGTTATTGCTTTCGAGCCCATTCCGGAAAATCTACACTCTTTACTGCACAATATTAAGGTTAACGGATGGCAACCACGTGCGCAGATCTGTCCAATTGCTCTCAGTAATGATGTTGGAGTTTTAGAGATTTATGGAGGCGGCACTGGGTTATCATTGATTGTGAAGGTTGGGCTTAAAATCCACTAGATGATATGACCTTAGTGCCGATTTTAACCTTAGATAAGGTTCTTGCTGGTCAAGTTGGTAATGAGAGAATCCTTTTCATTATTGATATTGAAGGCGCCGAGAAAATGATGTTAGAAGGCGCTTTTACTTTCATCAATCGTAGTCCCAGGCCCTTGTGGATCATTGAGATTACCTCGCATCAACATCAACCCCAAGGGTTTTCGGTGAACTCCCATTTGTTAAGTACATTCCAGCTGTTTTGGGACGCTTGTTACGAAGCTTAGGCGACTTAAGAAAGGTCACTCCAGAAGAAATTCAAGAGCTGATGAATTGTCAAGTGGCAAAGACTGGAGCGCCCAATTATCTATTTAAGGCGACTTAGGATCAGATTTTTCTAGAGCCTTTTGTTGTAGATAGTCTTTCCAAACCCCCGTTGCTGGCTTGCGCATAATTTTATATTTCAAATAACGATTGAGTTTTCCGCGCAAACTTCTTTTGAAGATGGACAGCTTGAAGGGTGATACACAATCTTTTCTAATGAATAGAATAAAGTTTTCAATGATATTAAGTTCATAACCCCTTTGAAGGGCGATACTCTCTAGTGCCTTATGGCTATAGAAGAAGATGTGCTGACCACTCTCAGGGGTGAGATACCACCAGTCTGACCCCTGATCTGTATAAATAGCAGTGGTAACTAACAGCATCTTTGGACTTTTATAAAAAAACTTATTCAGATCAGGCGATGGATTTGGTAGGTGCTCCCACACTTCAAACGCTAGAACCAGGTCTGGACTTTCAAAATCAGGCTCTGTAAATCCTTGGGAATATGTTGGAGAGGCGTATTCGTCCTGTACGTAGCAGTTAATTTCATAGTCTCGTAATGAGCGGCATAGAAGACCGTCACCACCACCGAGATCTAGCAGATTCTTTAATTTAAAAATGTGGCACAAAATATAGATCACATAAAAGTTGTGCCAATTTCGCTGTACAGCCCCAGTGTCAAGGTTCGATAGATTTTTGCTGTAAGCTTCAGCTAACCAGTAAGCAGGTTCAGTTTGTAGTGAGTGGCATTGTTCGCATAAATAATATTGAATCTGATGCTTACCCAATACTGCTAATTTAAATTGGGGAGAAAGATTCCCGGAGCATAGTCGGCATAAGTTAGGGGATGTTTGATTTTTTGTAGTCATCACTTAGCGTAGAAATATCTTTTGTTCTTTGATTCTTTTTGTCTTTGCAAGCAAAAAAGGCATTAATTTTTTTGGATTGCATAGTTTAAAAAAAGTTTTTATTTGTTTTCTCAACTGCCTCGATTCTAGTAAATCGCGCGTGTGCTCATTAAAGCTAGTATTGATGAGTTTAGGGTTAATAAATATCTTGTAACCATTGGCCCTGATGCCTTCATGAAAGCCGATATGATCAACGGCATCCCTCCCCTGGGCATCGTAGCCTTTATATCGAGCATCGCCAAGCGCTTTGGTGGGGTAAATGGCAATTCCACCAAATGCTGAATCCACCTCTATCCACTCAGAATCTTCACTAATGGTTACCATGTTTGCATGCACTGCTGCATCCATTGCCTCCTCTTCGGACTTTCCTTGTTGGAGCAAAAATTGATAATGCCTCCAGCAATCATTGGGCATCCAGTCGGGATGTCGAAGTGCGCCTAGGTCATAGTAAGGACCTCGTTGGTTAGCGCAACAACCCCCCCAGCCATCTTTATCCCAACAAGAAAGCAATGCTTGCTCTGTTAATAAGGGATTCATGTTATCCAAGTCTGCAACAACAAGGTACTTAATATCCTTATACAGGAGGTTGGTACGCAGTTCATCAAGGTATAGGTTGCGGCAATGTGCCAACCTAACTAGACGACTTGGCATGGTATTAACTAAAACTCCAGCGCTCTTAAAACGAAAGTTGGGAATGTCTTTAGTAAGGCCATTCAATTTATATAATGTTTGATCGCTGCTATCTGATTCAACTACAAACCAGGACAAGCAGGAGAAATTCTGAAATACTTTCGCAAGATGCCTTATCTCTTTATCGATCGTTTTCTCACCATTTCGTACAAGGCCAACTACTAAAAAGGGTTGATCAAATAAGTCAGTCGCGTACATACACTAACCCTCTTGGAATGCACGAATTTTATTGCTTGCGATCTGTTTTCTGAGTTTGCGATTAATGAAAGTCGGATCTTCAGTATTGATATATTTGAGGCGAGGCCCAAAGATTTTAGATAGATTCCTCATATAGGGCTTATATTCAATAAAGTCGTGGGCTGCGAAGACGGCTGCCAATGCATCAAGTGTGTTGTGTGATTTCAGGTAGCGGGTTTCGTCTGCTTCGCAGGTAAAGATGGCCACTTTATTTAGAAATTGGTCACAGCCCTTAATGACTTGTAGGTCCGCTCCTTGGCAATCCGTCTTAATAAAGTCGATATAAGGGATTTGGTGGAATGGGAAATGACGAAAGAAGTGATTTAGCGACCAAGTTTCTACATTTACAACCTCAGCTACTGGAAATTCTTTTGGTTGAAGGAGGCTGCTACACCCTGGGTCATTAGCCGTGTAGTAAAACGGCGTGATAGTTTTTTCAGTGACATCCGACAGAGCGCATTCAATGAGGTGAAAGCGTGTACCCAAGTGCTTTGGATGAATAGTTACAGACCAATTGGAGTCACGCATGCGAATTGCTTTGGTGTTGTGATGATTTGGCTCAAATCCAAAGATCAGAAGATCGTCTGGCTCCTGCTCCAGCCATTTGGCGGATTGCGGCGCGCCATCAGATAGTCCAACGTCAATCTTAACGCGCTTAACCCAAGCTGGGACTTTGATAAATCCTTGCTCATCTAATTCGATTCCACTGCGAAGTAATAAATCATTCATAGGTTTGAGGGTCCAAGCTTAGTCAAATTGTTGTTTGAGGGGGGTATGTACAAAAAATAATGGAGATACCTTAATGGCTGTTTAATCTTGGTATCTCACTAGATTAAACCGTTTAAAAAGCCAATATCGAATTCTCATATTAAGCTTAATTAACATTTGTTCTGGAATGCTCTTATCTTTAAGTAAGACTTCCTCAAGTATCTGGGTATTGGCAGGTAAAAAATGCCTAAAGTTCTTGCGAATATATTTAGGTCCGTCATTTAATAGCATTGGGAGCCAGCTAAAGGAACTATGTGAAGCAATTAAAATATCGGCGTAAATCATTGCTATGAATGACTTTGGTGGATGATCATTCAGGAGTAATTGCACCTCTATACCTGGATTAAGCAGCGAGATAAGTTGCTTAAATGAGCTTGCTTTTCCCGTGCTGTGTATTTGCAAGATAGGCTTTTGAATATTGTGCTCGATGACTATGGAATTCACCGCATTAGCATAGAGCCTTGAGTAGTATCCAGGGTTGTTATCGGGCAATCCATAGTCAACACTGAACATCTGCCATGGCAAAAGTCTGCGAGTAGGTAATGGATCTCCAGCGCTTCGATCCCTTAGATGCAAGGCAATAATTGTTCCATCCTGTGGGGTCGGAATAAGGTGGGGACATTTCGTTTTGAGATTTTCCCTAAAGGATTCTCTAGCGGACTCTAGGAGCGGTTCGCGTTCGTGGGCCGACATCGAATTCAGGAACTCATATGCAGTATCAAATGGTAGATGGTAGGTTTGCCCAGCAATAGCTGGCATGTGAAGATCAAGGTAGGGGCATGGTTGTTCAAGCTCTGCAACTTCTCCTAAAAATCCAAAAATGCCTTCCCAATCTCGATTAATTTCCTGGAAGCTATCTTCCTTGTAGTGAACTGCAGAGTGTCGATTGCTTGCGTTAAGAAAGGGGAGTCGCAATTGTTTTGCTACCAGCATTGCAATAAACGGTCTTTGATAAAAGCTGCCCGCCCCTTCTGCATTATCTGGGTCCATTAGGAAAGAGATTTTTGGTCCCTCCAGCCCCGCGGCAGAGTCTGGGCCATTGTTTAATGAAACAAGGTTGATTGGGTTTGGTGACTTTTCAAAAGTATAGATGCCGCAACCATATTGAAATTTCAGTGACTCGTTTAGTAGGGACGCATTCTGGTGTAGATTTCCGGCATCGTCAACATAATCAAAGCGAGTGAGATTGATGTGGTGACCATTTGTTGGCCAGCCAAGTATATCCAGCGGATGGAACTTTCTGTGAGCATTAAATTCCACTGCATTTTCTGAGGCGATAGGAATACTGATGTAGAGCCTGCCACCACGTTTTAAAAGACGAAGTAGGTTCTGAAATCCCTTGATGTAGCCTTCGGGATCCAATGCATCTCCGTAGCGTCCTAATCCAAAGTGTTCGATTGCATGAAGACATGATATAGAGTCATATTTATCCATCCACTCAGGATCGATTGGCTTCATCAGATCTGCTTGTACAAATTTAATATTGCTGTGTCCCGTGCATGGAAGCTGCCTGACATCTAAAACATCAATTGACATAAAAGAAGCCACATGAGCAACAAAGCCGTCGATACGAGATCCAACGTCAAGATGTTTATTGGGCCTTGTCCTATGAATAAAGTTCGCCACTAGCAGATCTTGGTGAAAGTAGTGCCCCGTTGCAGAGCCTGCGGTTGCAGTGCGCTCAAACACAATTGGGAAGACTCCATCAATTTTCCCGCCAAGACGGATATATTCCCTTGCCTCCGAAAAAAATCTTGGCAAATCCCGCAAGCGATATCGGTGCTTTGAGGTAACCAGTGCTCTGATAATTGCGAAAATGGAATATGGTTTTCTTGACATTAATTCATTTCGGATTTATGAATTGCGGGCAGCTAGAACCGGGCCGCTGCCCCAACTTCCTTGATAAATTTGGTGAAGCATTTATGGTGATGCCGATAAAAAAAGCCGTCATGAAAATCAACAGCTCAATAAAATGATGTGCTCCAGTGACTTCTGTGGTGAGGTAGGTGAGGGTAAAAATTGGTATGGCCCAGCTGGTGTAGGCGCCCCAAAGACTCTCCATGCATAAAGATCGATACCAAGACGCCGCCAGCGGAATGAGAATAAGAAGAAGGCCGGGAATTCCAATGCCCAGAGCAAGGTCCATCCAACCGCTATGAGTCATGCCACGCAACGTTCCAATTGGCTGATAAAAGTCTGACCATTTTTCAAGTGCCATCCAGCCAAAAGAGTGATGAACCAGACCAAATCCTTGGGGCCTATCTTCCAGAAGCCTTAAACCAGCAGTAAACCAAGCAGTTCGCTCATAAGTGCTGATGTCAACCGGGATCCCATTATCGTTGATGGGATGCGTTGCATAAATATTGCGATTTTTCCAGTATTGCTGGTGGTTAATATCAAAACCCACCTTTGCATTTGCAATCAGCTGCGACCATGCTGGATTTTTCTCTAGATGCAGTTTGACGCCCCAAGTAACCCCAATAAGTAAAGATGCGATCAGCGTCAAGGAGACTAGGGTCTTGGTTAATGATTTTTTGGCCAATTTAACAATAAGATGTATGGCACTAAAGGCGGCAAATGCGCCGATAGTAACCGCAACTATTGCCATTCCGTTCTTAGTATTAGTAAGGTAATTGCTAGCTACGCATAGGCCAGTAGCGGTCAGGGCAATCGCTGCCCACCAAGCGCGCTCTACACCCTGAAAAACTCTCAATAGCAAAACACAGCAAAGTGGTAGGGTAAGCGCAGTAGCAACAACAAAAGGGGGTTTCTCGCGATACGGAAGGCTCCACCATGCCGCTGCCTGCATTGGTAGCCACTCTTGAGCTAAGTAGGATCTATAGACATAGCCACCCATAAAAATTACAAATGTGGATGAGAATCCTAAAAGCAATAAAGCACTAACTTCGACATGTAAAAATTTTGTATTTGAGTTGTTCGTAGTTGATAAAAAAATACCTAATGCCAACCCGAGGGGGAGAGATAACAGGGCCCTCGCCCATATACTTACAAGCTCATGATATTGAATGGTGGGCTGCACTGAAAAGATAATTAGGTGAAGGATTAGCCATCCATAAAGACCAAGTAACATCCAAATTGGCCAAGAATGGTTCGTACGCAAATGTATTGAGTCAAGCCATAAAAAAAAGAGCCCTAGAAAAAATCCCAGCCCTAGTAGTACATGACGAAATGCGATAGTTTCGGGAAGTGCCCAAATCGATAGCAACCCACAGGCGACCAAGCCCATTAGTCGAGCAACATAATTTTGGTGGTTCTTGGTGTCGATCATTAGTTGGGGGGTAAGATGTATTGGAACTCATGAAGGTCTAATTAATGTGGCTAGAATAATGCAATAATTTGGGCTTTAGATGTCGTCAACTTGGTGACTCAATTCAAAAAGGTGGCGCGTGACTTCACAAGATGGTCGGGATAATTGGCAAATGCAAGCGATTGATGGTGACACCGAATCTCAAATCTCCCTGTTAGATATCGTCACCTTTCTGGAGCAGTCCTACCTAAAGTTGCTCCTCGCAGCTAGCGTTGGCTTGTTGCTGGGCCTAGGCGGCTGGTACTTCCTGGTGGGCTACCAGGCGGAGTGGGTGATCCACAACAACACGACCTCCAGCGCCTCGGCCGAGACCCCAAGCAGCTATGCCCTTGATCTAGTCTCCTGGCGCACGATTCAAAAAAGCTTGCCCAACCTGGCCGATCAGTTTATCGAGGAAGGAAAGGCGCCCCAGGATAAGGCCGGCCTATATCGGGCAATGAGCGATGCCCTGTGGTGGCAAAAAAATGTGACCCCCAACTTTGCCATTACCAAGGCAGACACCAAGGACTTTGCCGCCATAGGTAAAAGCCTGGACGGCGCGAGCACAACGATCCTTTCCTTGACCGTAAAGGCTGCGGGGGGCACCCGTGAGCAGGCGCTAGATAATGTCCGTGCCGCAACCCAATTTTTATTAAAAGGGGGCGCCTACCTGCAGATCAAGTCCCTGATTAATGGTCTTGAGAGCGAGACTATTGGTACGGCTGCTGACATCCAGAGCAAGATCACCGACGCCCAAATCGAATTGGGTTACCTGCACGACAGAGCCAAGAGCCTGGAGCAATTACTCAAGCGCTTCCCGGGGTCGACCGGCACCACCCAACAGATCATTGATCCCAAGGAATCGAGCGCCAAGTTTCTTCCGCTGAGCACCCAGCTCATCGCAGTCAACACGGACATCAACCTCGCTAATGAAAACCTCACGCGCTTTGCTGACCGCCTGGCGCAAATTGCCCTCATGAAGTCCTTCCTGGAGCAGGCGCTCCCCCTAGTTGAGCAAAACTTGGACGGCATCACCCTGGCCAAGGCCCTCCTGGGGGTGGAGGCCAAGTTGCGCACGCAGCTCAAGGCCGATGACGCAAAGGCCCGCCAGTCCTTAGACGCCCTGCGCTCCCAGCTGCTGACTATCGAGTCTCGCTTTACCAAGGGCCTGGAGCCAAACACCGCCCCGAGCGCCCAGAAATCAGGCATGCTCAAGAGCGCCGCCACCGGCCTTATCGCCGCCCTATTCTTGGCACTGCTCCTCCTGCTAGGCTCCCGGGCGTGGGCGACCGTGCGCCGCACAGGGACCCGCGCCACCTAGGCGGGCTGGACAACTTGGCGCAGCTGGCCAGGCGCAGTAACTTGGCCCGCATTCCGTGCCCCCACCAACAGCCTGAGCGCACACGCCCGCGCCCCTGATGGGCGTACCCAGCAAGGCCGGGCACGGACATACCGGCCCAGCAAGCCCGTGATGGATGTATTACTTTTTTCTGACCCGGGCAAGGGGTCTACACCCTAAGGGCAAAAATTCACACGCCTGTCATTAATTATGTTTATTATTAATAGAATTTATAAACATATTTTATTAGGGTCTTGTGTGAGCGAGCCATCACCACAAACGAGGGCTAACCCCCCGGCAAATCCTCTGCCGGCAGCCCGAGCCCCCGGGCCTTCAGGGGAAGAGGCCGAGCTATCGATCGGCGATATCGTCGACTTTGTGGCCGCCCACTACCGCCAGCTCCTCTTGGCGGCACTGCTAGGCGGCGTAGTAGGCTTCCTGGGGTGGCAATTTTTGGGGAGCTACCAGGCCGAGCTCACCCTGCTCAATAGCAACAAGGTGGACGCCACCAGGGGCGAGGGCGGCCTTGACCTGGTCTCGTGGCGTGCCATCGCACAAAGTCTGCCCAACCTAGCCGACCAGATCGTCCAGGAGGGCAAGGCCCCCGAGGGTAGCGAGGCCCTCTACCGCCAGATGAGCGAGCCGGCCTGGTGGCAAAAAAATGCCCAGCCGACCTACGCCCTGAGTAAGGCCGACATGAAGGACCTGGCGGCAATTGGTAAGGAGCTCGATGGCGCCAGCACCAGCATCCTGAGCATCACCATGGGCGCGGCAGCCCAGTCGCGGGAGGCTGCCCTGCAGAATGTGCGCCAGGCGGCCCACTTTATGCTCTCTGGCGGGGCCTACCTGCAGCTACGCAACGTCCTCAACGGCTACGAGAGTGAGGCCATCGCGACCCGGGCCGAGATAGATCGCCAGATCAGCGCCACCCAAATTGAGCTGGCCTACCTCCAGGCCCGCGCAGTCAGCCTGGAGGGGTTGCTCAAGCGCTTCCCCGCTGACCAAAAGCAGGCCGGGCAGGTGGTCGACCCCAAGGACTCCGGCGCCAAGTACCTCCCAATCGGCACCCAGATCATCGCAGTGAACACCGAAATCCACCAAAAGCGCGAGCTCCTCTCGCGCCTGGGCGACCGGCTTACCCAGATCGAGATCACCAAGCGCTTCTTGCAGGAGGCCATCCCCCGGTCCCGGACCCAGTTTGACGGCGTGCAGCTGGCAGGCTACCTCCTCGAGCTCGAGCGGGGCATCCGCCAAAGCCTGCCACCCGCCGACCTCAAGGCCCGGCTCCCCTTAGACCTGCTGCGCGCACGGGTCCTGATCATCAAGGACCGCTTTAGCAACGGGCTCCAGGCCAACACGGCCCCGACCGCCAAGAAGCGCGGCATGGTCAAGTCTACCGCCGCAGGCACCGCGCTCGGCCTTGGGCTTGCGCTGATGTGGCTGCTGGGGCGTGCCCTGCTAAGGAGGGCACGCCGGGACAAAGGGGCCGCGCCTAATTAGCAGCCAGGGCAAATGCGAGCGGCATCATGGCGGCAAAACGTGGTGCTTGCGCCCACTGCCCTTATAATTATTAGAACAAATGGTGCGCTGCAGTACAGGGCGCCGGCGGTGGGCAGCAAATCATATGAAGAGGGCACCGGGCTAGCGCGGTGCCAGTTGACCAGGAGGGGTTGGGCGTGAGTAAGCCGGTGAGTTGCGTAGCATTAAGTCCTAAGGCAGTCAGTCCTGAGGCGGTCAGTCGCCATGCAGTGCCGCAGCTTGCCTACAAGGACGAGCCGAACCTAGCATCCTGCCCGCGGTCGCTGCCCGAGCAAATGAGCGCCCGGGATCGGTGCATTGTGAATGCCCGTTATGAAGCACGGTACCGGGCATTAGCGGGCTTCATGCTTCATAAGTCTTAATCATTGATTTATAAATTACACATGAGTTCCAACCAGGTCTTTCCGGTCATCCTTTGCGGCGGTTCTGGCACTCGTCTTTGGCCATTATCCAGAAGTGGCTTTCCGAAGCAGTTTTTAGTACTCTCTGGGGATGACTCAAAGAAGAGTCTCTTCCAGCAGGCCATTGAGCGCATTCATGCCATTGCTAATACAGATATCAAGCTGGATAGCACTTTAATTGTCACAAACGAAGAACATCGCTTCTTGGCTTTAGATCAGTTGCGTGAAATTAAAAGTGCATCTAATCACTTCGCGGCTACTTTGCTACTCGAGCCTAGCGGCAGAAACACTGCGCCAGCATTAACGCTAGCTGCATTCTATGCGCAAGATAAGGGCAACGATCCTATTCTTGTGGTGACTCCAGCAGATCAAACGGTGACTAATCCCACCGCGTTTACCAAAGCTTTAATCAAGAGTATTGAAATTGCTAAAGAAGGCGCCATCGCAATTTTGGGTATTACGCCATCCACACCAGAAACCGGTTACGGCTATATCAAAGCCAATGATGAGGTAGGCCACAAGCAAGGCGACTCATTTGTAGTGGAGCGCTTTGTCGAAAAACCCAATGAAACGACTGCAAAGCAATATTTAGAAGAGGGTGGTTATTTTTGGAATGGCGGGATGTTTGTGCTTAAAGCCAGTGTTTGGTTGGCCGCCCTAAAAGAATTTCGCCCTGATATTTTTGGTGCCACAGAAACAGCTTGGGTCGCTAAATCAGTAGATCATTCAGGCGATGCGACTTTCGTCCGTCCAGATAAGGAGATCTTTAAGACTATTCCGAGTAAGTCTATTGACTATGCAGTGATTGAAAAGTGTCCAGGATCAAAGTTCCCAATAAAGATGGTCGAGCTCGATGCGGGCTGGAATGACTTAGGAGCATGGGATGCCGTGTGGCAAGTAGGCAAACAAGATCAAGCGGGTAACGTGACCAGTGGCGATACATTACTGACTAATTCTAAGGGCTCGCTTATTCACGCGAGCAGTCGTTTGGTGAGTGCTGTGGGAGTTGAGAACTTGATCATTGTGGAGACTGCAGATGCAGTCTTAGTGGCTGACAGAAAAAATAGTCAAGACGTCAAAAATATTGTTGGCCAGTTAGAAGCGCAAAAGCGCGAAGAGAAAAATCTCCATCGCAAAGTCTCCAGACCTTGGGGTTGGTATGACAGTGTGGATGAGGGTGAGCGTTTTAAAGTGAAGCGTATCCAAGTAAAGCCTGGTGCAAGTCTGTCGCTGCAGATGCATCACCATCGTGCAGAGCATTGGATCGTGGTTAAGGGCGCCGCTGAAATCACTAATGGCGATAAAGTCCTTCTACTAACCGAGAACCAAAGCACGTATATTCCGCAAGGTCAAACTCATCGTTTGGCCAACCCTGGAAAAACTACTCTAGAAATTATTGAAGTGCAATCTGGTAGTTATTTAGGTGAAGATGATATTGTGCGATTTGAAGATACGTATGGACGGAGTTAAAAATATCAATGCATAAGCGTATAGCACTTATTTGTGGAATAAGCGGTCAAGACGGCGCTTATTTAGCCAAGTTTTTACTAAACAAAGGATATGTAGTTTTTGGAACCTCTCGAGATGCCCAAGGATCCTCATTTGGCAATCTAAATAAATTGGGAATCAAGGATCAGGTGCAGTGTATATCAATGGCCCCTGAAGATTTTCGTAGCGTATTGGTGGCTTTAAGAAAAAGTAATCCAGATGAAATTTATTACTTAGCAGGACAATCTTCTGTAGGGTTGTCTTTTGAACAGCCCGCCGAAACAATGCAGAGTATCACTGTAGGCACTCTCAATATGCTAGAGGGAGTTCGAATGATGGATAAAAATATTCGCCTGTATCATGCGGGATCAGGGGAGTGCTTTGGTGATACCCACGGCGAATCGGCTAGCGAGAAAACCCCTTTTTATCCCATGAGCCCCTATGCCGTTGCCAAGGCATCTGCCTACTGGCTGGTGAATAATTACCGAGATGCATATGGTCTATTCACATGCACCGGCATTTTGTTTAATCATGAATCTCCTTTGCGTCCCGAGCGTTTCGTAACCCAGAAAATTATTCATGCTGTGAGGCGCATAGCTGATGGCGGTATTGAAAGGTTGAAGCTCGGAAGATTGGATATTTCCAGAGATTGGGGTTGGGCACCTGAATACGTAGAAGCTATGTGGCTCATGCTTCAGCAGGATATGCCAGAAGATTATGTAGTGGCAACAGGAGCTCCGATTGCGCTTGAGGATTTTGTGCGGGTAGCATTTGAGAGTGCTGGACTTAATTGGAAAGACCATGTTGTTCAAGATGAAAAACTATTTCGTCCATCCGACGCAACCGTTAGTTTTGGCAACCCAAGCAAAGCATTTAAAAAGTTAGGCTGGAAAGCTGAAATTCAAGGCACAGATGTAGTTAAAAAAATGTATCAATCAATTCAATAAAGTATCGGCACATCACCATGAATAAAAAACAAAAAGTCGCCTTAATTACCGGCATCACCGGCCAAGATGGCTCTTACCTTGCTGAATTCCTTTTGGAAAAAGGCTACATCGTTCATGGTATTAAGCGCCGTGCATCCTCTTTTAATACTGAGCGTATTGACCATCTGTATCAAGACCCTCACGTTAATCACCCTGATCTGATCTTGCATTATGGTGATCTGACTGATACCAGCAACTTAGTGCGCATTATTCAAGAATGTCAGCCTGATGAGATTTATAACTTGGGTGCCCAGTCACACGTTGCGGTTTCTTTTGAATCTCCAGAGTACACGGCGGATGTTGATGCGATGGGCCCACTGCGCATGTTGGAGGCCATCCGTATCTTGGGTCTGGAGAAGAAAACCCGTTTTTACCAAGCCTCTACTTCCGAGCTCTATGGCTTGGTACAAGAGACCCCTCAAAAGGAAACGACCCCGTTCTATCCACGTAGTCCTTACGCCGTCGCTAAGCTTTATGCTTACTGGATTACCGTGAACTATCGCGAAGCCTATGGCATGTATGCCTGTAATGGCATCCTCTTTAACCATGAATCTAAACGTCGTGGCGAAACCTTTGTGACTCGTAAAGTGACTCGTGGTCTGGCCAATATTGCCCAAGGTCTTGAGAAATGCCTCTTTATGGGCAATATCGATGCGCTACGTGACTGGGGCCATGCCAAAGACTATGTGCGCATGCAGTGGCTGATGCTTCAACAAGACAAGCCGGACGACTTTGTGATTGCTGCTGGCGTGCAGTTCACTGTTCGAGAATTTATTACCCGTAGCGCAAAACAACTGGGAATTACTCTGAGGTTTGAAGGTACATCTGAAAATGAAAAGGCTATTGTTGATTCCATTGAAGGCGATAAAGCCCCTGCCTTAAAAGTGGGTGATGTGATTGTGCAGATTGATCCACGTTACTATCGTCCGACTGAAGTAGAAACTCTCTTGGGTGACCCCACCAAGGCCAAAGAAAAGTTAGGATGGGTTCCAGAAATTACCCTTGATCAAATGATTGTCGAGATGGTAGCGAACGATCTTGATCAAGCTAGGCAACATGCTTTGCTGAGCAAACATGGTTATTCGGTAGCGGTTGGCAAAGAGAGATGAGAGCCACCATAGCTAAAGGTTCATTTATATGAAAGCGGTAATACTTGCAGGCGGGTTAGGAACGCGTATTTCAGAGGAAACAGAAAGCAAGCCAAAGCCAATGATTGAAGTTGGTGGCATGCCAATCTTGTGGCACATCCTCAAACTCTATTCAGCACATGGTGTAAATGACTTTGTGATTTGCTGCGGCTACAAAGGTTATGTCATTAAAGAGTATTTTGCTAACTATTTTTTGCATATGTCTGATGTGACCTTTGATATGGCTCATAACAAGATGGAAGTCCACCATCGTTATGCTGAGCCTTGGAAAATTACCCTGATTGATACAGGCTCCGACACCATGACAGGTGGACGCTTAAAGCGTGTTGCTCAGTATGTCAAGGATGAAGAGGCCTTTTGCTTTACCTATGGCGATGGTGTGAGCGATGTCAATATCGCCGAGCTCATTGGTTTTCATAAGAGTCATGGTAAAAAGGCAACATTAACGGCGGTTTACCCACCAGGTCGATTTGGTGCTATTGATATTCATCCAGATCATCACATAACCTCTTTTAAAGAAAAGCCTAAAGGTGATGGCGGCATGATCAATGGCGGCTTTTTTGTCCTTTCGCCCGAGGTGATTAATCTGATTAGGGACGACTCCACTATTTGGGAGCGTGAACCTTTAGAGACTTTGGCTCAGCAGTCGGAAATGATGGCATACCAGCATCATGGATTTTGGCAGCCAATGGACACCTTGCGTGATAAGAATTATCTTGAGGAACTTTGGTCTTCTGGCAGTGCCCCTTGGAAATCCTGGTAATGAAAACAGCGCATGTTGACCCCGTATTTTGGAAGGGTAAAAATGTCTTTCTAACGGGTCACACCGGATTTAAAGGTAGTTGGTTATCGCTTTGGCTCTCTTCAATGGGGGCTAAGGTCACGGGTTATTCATTGGCACCCAATACAACACCTAATTTATTTGAAGTATTGGCGATTGATTGCCTGATTGAGAAGTCCCATATTGCCGATATAAGTAATTTGGAAGGCTTGCAAAAAACTATGTCAGAGGCCAAGCCCGATGTAGTAATACACATGGCAGCTCAGCCTTTGGTGAGATATTCCTATGTCAATCCAGTGGAGACTTATGCTACCAATGTGATGGGTACCGTGCATGTTCTTGAGTGTACGCGAACTATTGATTCAGTGCGGGCTACTGTGGTCGTCACTACCGATAAGTGCTATGAGAATAAAGAGTGGTTATGGGGTTATCGTGAGAATGAGCCGATGGGTGGTTTTGACCCTTACAGTAATAGCAAGGGTTGCGCAGAGTTAGTAACTTCTGCTTACCGTCAATCTTATTTCTCCGATTCCAATTCAACCAATAAGATTGCCTCTGCTAGAGCGGGTAACGTGATTGGTGGTGGGGACTGGTCTGAGGATCGTTTAATTCCCGATGCCATTAAAGCGTTTGAAGCAAATAAGCCATTGATGATTCGCAATCCTTTGGCAACACGTCCTTGGCAGCATGTTTTAGAGCCGCTTTCGGGTTATTTGATTTTGGCACAAGCACTTTATGAACAGGGTTCGTCCTTTGCATCGGGTTGGAACTTCGGTCCACGTGATGAAGATACTCGAGCGGTACAAGAGGTGGTTGATCTTCTTATTTCTGGCTGGGGTAACTCAGCTCGTTGGGAAAAAGAGGGCTCAGAGCAGCCTCATGAAGCCAATCTCTTGAAGTTAGATTGCTCCAAAGCGCGTACGCAACTAGGATGGATCCCACAGTGGAATCTAGAGACGGCCACACAAAAAATCGTTGAGTGGCAAAAGGCATATCAAGTAAAAGAAAACATGCAAGAGCTTAGTCTTGCTCAGATTAATCACTATATGAGTGCTAAATAATAAATACACAATAATGAAAACACAAATTATCGATATCAGAAAACTAGAGCAAGAAAAATTACGCAAGCAAATTGCTGCGCTAGTAGATCAATATGCTGCCATTGAGTTTTCTCCAAAAGCATTTGAGCCAGGACAAACAGTTATCCCCCCATCTGGAAAATTAATTGGTGGAGAAGAGTTAAAAAATATGGTGGATGCCTCCTTGGATGGCTGGCTTACCACGGGTCGCTTTAATGAGCAGTTTGAAAAGAAACTGGCTGAATTTATTGGCGTAAAGCATGCCATTACAGTCAACTCTGGTTCATCAGCTAACTTAGTGGCGTTTTCTACGCTCACATCTCCAAAGTTGGGTGATCGTGCAATTAAGCAGGGCGATGAAGTGATCGGGGTAGCCGCGGGATTTCCCACAACAGTAAACCCAATTATTCAATTTGGTGCTATTCCAGTATTTGTGGATGTCGATAAATATACCCACAACATTGACGCCTCAAAAATTGAAGCAGCGATAAGTCAAAAAACAAAAGCCATTATGCTCGCCCACTCCTTGGGCAATCCTTTTAACTTAGATGTAGTAACTGCACTTTGCAAAAAATACAATTTATGGCTTATAGAGGATTGTTGTGATGCTTTAGGCACTACTTACAAAGGTCAAATGGTTGGTACTTTTGGCGACATTGGAACTTTGAGCTTTTATCCTGCACACCATATCACCATGGGTGAGGGTGGCGCTGTTTTTACTAATAATTTTGATTTGAAGCAGATTGCCGAGAGCTTTAGGGATTGGGGTCGTGATTGCTACTGCCCTCCTGGTAAAGATAATACTTGCGGGAAACGTTTTTGTTGGAAGCTGGGTAATTTGCCAGAAGGTTATGACCATAAATACACATACAGTCATCTAGGGTATAACCTCAAAATTAGCGATATGCAGGCGGCTTGTGCTTTAGCACAATTAGAAAAAGCCCCAGCATTTATCCAAGCGCGCAAAGATAACTTCAAATTCTTAAAAGAGCATCTTAGCTCTTGTGAGGAATTTTTACAGTTGCCAGTGGCCACTGAAGATTCTAATCCTTCTTGGTTTGGATTTCCGATTACAGTTAAAGAAGGCTCCCCTGTTTCAAGGCTGGATCTGACCACTTATTTGGATCAAAATAAAATCGGGACAAGACTATTGTTTGCAGGGAACCTAACAAGGCAGCCCTATATGGTTGATGCCAAGTATCGGGTGAGTGGTGAATTAACTAATACCGACAATGTAATGAACAATACTTTCTGGATTGGTGTTCAGCCAGCATTAACCAAAGAGATGTTGGAATTTGTTGTTAAGAAAATCGAGGCATACTTGGGCGTCAATTTCTAAGAAAATTATTTTGAATATTCTTATTACTGGCGCAAGTGGTTTTCTGGGTAGCGCATTAGCTAATAGACTTGGTGAAATGGATCACCATGTATCTTTATTGGTTAGAAACAATACCAATCTCTACCGCCTGCGGAACATATCACTCCTCAATATAGGCAAGTGTGTGACTGATCTGGAAATCAGTCAGTTCATAATCGATGTCCGTCCTGACGTGGTAATTCATACAGCTTGTTGCTACGGAAGAAATGGGGAGTCGATAATTCAAATGATTGATTCGAATATTCGTCTTGGAGCAGTAATATTGGAGGCCATCAAAGGGCTTGATAAAAAGATTTCCTTTGTCAATACTGGGACTGTTCTATCTAGAGATGTGAGTTTATATGCGCTGACGAAGATCCAGTTCGAGGAGTTAGGGGGCTATACGGCCAATAGTCCTAATATAAATATTCAATTTATTAATATCAAGCTTCAGCATATGTATGGTCCTGGTGATGATGCGTCCAAATTCACCACTTACGTAATAAATGCTTGCAAGAATAATGTGCCAACATTACCGTTAACGTTTGGCGAGCAAGAAAGGGACTTTATTTATATAGATGATGTAGTAGAGGCCTATATCAAAATTTTGGAAAATCTTTCGAAATTAAATAGACAGCAACAGATTGAGTTGGGCTCTGGTATCGCTCTTCGATTGAGGGATTTTGTAGAAATTACTCATAGATTAACGAATTCGAGTACAAAGCTATTGTTTGGTGAAATACCCTATCGAGAAAATGATGAAATGTGCTTGGTTGCAAGTATTGATGTTTTAAAAAATCTGGGATGGATTCCAAAGTTTGATATGGAGTCTGGAATAAAAAAAACAATTGAAATGGATGTGGCAAGATGAAATTATTGATCACTGGTGGTTGTGGCTTTCTTGGTAGCAATCTTGCTGCGGATGCCTTGGCTCGTGGGGATGAGTTGGTTGTGTTTGATAATCTAAGTAGAAACGGTTCAAGAGAAAATCTCATGTGGCTTCAATCCCAAGGAGTTTTTAAATTTGAGCATGGCGATATCAGAAGTCAGAATGACATCACTAGGGTAATTCAATCTTTTGGGCCTGATGCCATTTTCCACTTAGCTGGTCAGGTTGCAATGACAACTTCAATTGCCAATCCAAGAATGGATTTTGAAGTTAATGCACTTGGAACTTTAAACCTGCTTGAAGCGGTGAGACAGTATTGCCCCGATGTAACTGTGATCTATTCCTCAACTAATAAGGTCTATGGGGATCTCGAACAGTACTCTTATGTTGAAAATAATACGCGCTATCAATGTGTAGAAAAACCAAATGGTTTTGATGAGCAAACTCAGGTTGAATTTCATTCGCCTTATGGATGCTCCAAAGGTGCTGCCGATCAATATATGCTCGACTACGCGCGGATCTATGGGTTGAAAACAGTTGTTTTTCGTCATTCATCAATGTATGGAGGGAGACAATTTGCAACCTATGATCAGGGATGGATTGGATGGTTTTGCGAAAAGGCAATTGAAGCGGCACGTCACGGCTGTAGTACTAACTTCACCATCTCTGGAAATGGGAAGCAGGTTAGGGACGTGCTTAATGCCAATGATATTAAACGTTTGTATGTGGCGACACTAAAAAACATAAATGAAATGCAAGGTCAAGCTTTTAATATTGGCGGTGGGCAAGATAATAGTTTATCCATCCTAGAGCTGTTTACAGTTTTAGAGGAGGTGTTACAGGTTAAGTTGATGTATAAAGAATTGCCAGTTAGGGAGAGCGATCAGAAAGTATTTGTAGCTTCGTTGAGTAAGGTGCAGTCACTAATTGGGTGGGCACCAAAAGTTGGCTATAGAGATGGCATCATTGATATGGTTGCGTGGTTGAATGCTAAATAAATTAGTAATAAAAATACCAAAACACATAGTCATTGCATGCAGTGCATGGCTATCTAGGTTATGCACGGCGTCTGTACAGTTCTTGGTAATTGGAATTTTATTGCCATATCTAGGCAAAGATGATTATGCAGTATTTGTATTAATAGTAGGATTGATGGGGTGGTTTAGCCTCGTTGATATGGGCTTGGGCAATAGCATACAGAATTTTATTGCCGAAAGTCGAGGCCGAAAAAAAAACTATTCAATATACATTTTATACTTAGGAATAATATCTATAGGGATATTGTTTATTACTGAATTTTTGTTATATATTTTTTTAGA
>NZ_NCJB01000201.1:0-4331 GCF_002282275.1 Polynucleobacter sp. 39-46-10
AGCCTCATTTAATACCTCACCAAGCAGATTTTTTGTAAATTCAGTCTCCTCTCTTGAGTAAACAATAAATGGCTTTATCGAATCCGGAGAAGTTACCTCGGGTGATATGCGATTAACGACTAAAGCGGTAATGGCTGCATTACTCGATAAGAGCGTATAAATTTGATCTTCTAAATTCATGGTTTTGTATTTCCAGTGCTATTAACTTGATCAAACCAGCTCGATAATTTCATTTCAAATGCACCTAATGCCTCAGGCAGCTTCTCAGATGCATTTTGTAAAAATGAGAATGGAAGAATTCTTCCAACTACAAATTTACGAATACGCTTTGTTTTATTAGACATTTTGTAAAAAACATTTCTTTTTCTACCAAATTCAAGCCATTGCCAGTAGTAAGGATCTTTATCAGAGTCCTTTCCTCGCTGACTTTCTTTTACTAATACGCCCTTTTTATAAACAGCGCCTTTTGCCGGCCTGACATTGACAAATACACCAACGTCACCGGATCTAGTGGCAATTTTGCTTGTTCTTACAACAATTGATTTTCTAAGTGTTCCGACTTTTCTATTTAATCTGTTTGATTTTAATAATGGGGCATATCTTCGTGCTTCATCACGAATAATTGTTGCTCCTGAAACTAGAGCTTGACGAAATACTTTTCTACGCAATGATCTTGGAATATCAGCTAATTTTTGCTTGAGCTCATCTAAACCCTCAATTCGGAGTGTTTGACTAGCCATTGACTGGTAGCCCTACTGCTAGATTAGTCGAAACCATTAAATAGGTATATTGCTTATCAGTTTGATCTAAATCCACAATCTGCCACTGTTTACCCTCATAGCTGATCCGCCAAGTAGCTTGAATATTCTGATATTTACGAATTTGAACTCTCAATACGACCTCACCAAGCACTTGACTAGCGGCAAAAAAGGTATTGCCTTTTAAATGGTTTACAGAGGCCCATACGGACTTATCTAAAGTAAAGCTCACTATCTCTTGGCCAACGCTATCACGCGTTACTACAGGCTCTAAGAGGCTAATTCTGCGATTTAAATTGCCAGAGGCCATCTTAAAACTTTCGATAAGGCAATAGGAGGTTTTCCGCTGCCGGGTTTTGATACAGCTCTTTAATTACATGCATTTCTCGGTTTTCGTACAAATCACCCACAATCAATAGCACTGCCGCTTGAACTGGATATGGAAAAACAGAGAATGGCTCATCTTTGGTATCGCAAAAATCATTAACGTACTGCTCAGCCGCATCTAAATAAAGCTGAATTTCAGTATCTTCATCATTGCCATCGACTTTGATATGCTTTTTAACAAGATCAAGACTGAGGATGGACATAATTTTTGCCTTTACGTTTTACTTTAGTCACGGTTTTTTGAGCTGTTTCAGTTGCCTCAACCGATGGAGGATTCTCAATATATTTAGCAGCCTTGCAATCATTGACAAGGTGCTCAGCAAATGCGGCATTTGTTCTTAAAATATCACCGGATTCTAGGGTGCCATACTGGCTAGTTACGACAGTACTAGTAATTTTTAACAAACACAGCTTCATTTTTGAACCTTTTTAATAACTACCTTTAATGGAGAACCCCCTTAAATCGAATGATCTAAGGGGGTTAACTAACTACCTATTAAGCTGGAGTTAAATCACCAATACGAACAGCAGAAGGACGCTCAGTTGCCAAGGCAAGGCGGCGCTCAGCGCGGATCGTAATGAGGTTTTTGGTGAAGTTATCGCTATCGGAATCAGACATTTCGACAGTAACGCCTTCACGATTGTGGATCATGTAAGCTTGACCAAACGCACCTACTGCCACTTGATCAACAGTCATTCCTACAGATTCAATGACAGGAACACCAAATAAGCGAGCTTGACCAGCATCAGTAACGCTATACAAAGTGTGGCCAGCGGCAGTTGTGAATAAATCAATTTCAATATCTGCCCAATCTGATGGATTTAACAAGATGGCATCTACTGGATAACCAGCAACCTTGCTTGCTGCAATCATCTTGCGAATCAACACGAGTTTTTTCAATGTAGTGCCAAGAGCTGCATCAGCAATACCATGAGCGGTAAAGTTACCAGCGTCCAAAATACCAGAAATATTAGGAGTAGTACCATCACCGGAAACTAATTGAGTTTCTACTTTACGATTTACTCCGTAAACCATACGAGCATTTACGTAAGCGGCCAAGGCAACATTATCAGATGCTAATTGACGGCTAATTTTGATCCAATGAGCAACAGTGGATACAGGCATATTTACCAATGTAAATGTAATTGCAGACTCAGCTTTTGAAGCGCCTTCAGCAGCTTCAGCAGCATTGTTTGTAAAGGCATTTTCCTTTGTAAACTCAATAGCATTACTTGTGGTTGGAACGCTTGGCAAGAATGATTCGAGCGTCAATGGCTGAACAGCGCCACCAACAATGCCAGGCATGCGAGCTGGAGCAACGTTAGTATCTGAACCAGTCAAAGTATTTTTTAACTCAACGCGCATTTTGGCGAGTCGGCCACCAGCAAATTCGCTGTATTGAGCAGATTTTACAAATTGCTCACCCCAAGACTCATCGGCTTTTTTGCCATCATTGAATTGCACGCCTTTTTGCTCGATTTGTGTCAAGCGGTCTGCAAATTCACGTTGCTGATTACCAATGTTTTCCAAGGCAGTTTTAGTATCTTCAGATACTTTGCCATAGGCTTTTTGCTCTTCGTCCGCCTTAGTGGACATGGCTCTTAATTTTGCTTCTAGAGAGTCTAAGCTCTTCATTACGGCTGCTTGATCCATTTTTATTTCCTTAAAAAAGTTTTTAGCAATAAAAAACCGCCCGAAGGCGGCCAATTAATAAATTTTTGTGGGTTACGCAATCAACTTATTGATGCGATCCACAATCAATGCGTTTAATTTCGCATCAGCTAATTCTTCTGAAGAATCCCTCTCCATCAAAATAGCTTTTACGCGGGAAACAATCGCCATTGATTCCCATTTGCCAAGCCCTGAATCCCTCAGCAGCTTTTCAATATCACGCTCGGTTTTGCACTCAGGCAAAAGCAATTCAAAATCGATGTTTTTAACGCTATTTAAATCAATGCGCGCAGCGCTATCAGCGGGGAATACCACCGGAGAAATCTCCATGAGGTTTGACCACTTGCTAATGATTCTTCCGCCATTGTCTGACTCGGTATAGTCCCCTGCTTTTAAATAGCCGCCAACCGACAGGCCATCAATCGTGCCATGCTTTAATGAGGCAAAAACATCTTTTGCTAGAGAGACATCAGGCGTAAGCTCTCCCTCAACATAAAGACCAATATCATCTTCCTTGGCCGTTACCCACTTACCAATGGGCATATGCCAATCATGATTAAAAAACATTTTTGGGGTGCCATTTTTAACCAGCGTTTCAGCAAAAGCACCCTTCAGAATAGTGTCGCCATAACTATCGACACCATCCCATTTTGAGGCGTAGCCACCGAATACTCCACGGTCCTCGGTGATTTTTAATTGAACGTCAGTTAGCGATAGGGTTTTGCGTAGCAGCATTGCCGCCTCCATTAGTAATTTTGCCAAGCATATCGAGCGGAGCTAGATTTGTTTGAGCAGTTAATTGATCTGCGTTGTCTATTGGGGGTAGATTTTCTAATTGACGGCACTCATTGCGAGTCATGATGCCGTTTTGAACATTTTTGGAATACAACTCAGCGCGGTCTTTTGCATTACCCCGTAAAAGAGCATCAAAGCTAATCTCGGCGCTCATCGTAGCGCGTTGCTTACTGGTCATGACGCGCTTGCGGACAGACTGCTCAATACTGACAAGCATAGGGCGAATAGTGAGCTTATGAAAGCCATCGACAATCTGCTCAATGCCAGTGCCCCAGGTCGTTACATTGGCATGGTGAACAAGAATTGGAGGAACATCAAACCAACGGCAAATTTCTTCAACAGAAAAACGGCGAGTCTCGAGTAATTGCTGATCTTCGGGACTAATGGAAAGTTGCTGATACTTCATGGCAGCCTCTAAAACATAGAGGCGGGAATCTGATCCGGATTGCATTTCAGCAAAACGGCTTTGTAATGCAAGGCGCTGATCTTGGGATAGCACATTATCTGTCATCAATACGCCTGTAGGCTTTCCGCTATTACCAAAAATCTTACTTGCGGAGTTTTGAGCGGCTGCAGATTCATTAACTGTAGCCTGCATAAATTCTAATTTTTGTAGGCCGGTAGTGCCATTGCCTAGGCCGCGCAAATGTAAAACGTTTTCTTCAGCTAAGGCAATAACATCATTATTAATGCGATAGAGATAGACCAATGAGCCATCA
>NZ_NCJB01000202.1:0-4317 GCF_002282275.1 Polynucleobacter sp. 39-46-10
GTGCTTCGCGCCTTGGGTGAGATGGCAGTGCATGAGCCGGTTGCTGGTTCATTTGCTGCATATGCCAATACCTACGTAGGACCGCTAGCGGGTTATATGGTCGGGTGGGGATATTGGACTTACTGGATCGTTGTTGGAATAGCTGAAGTCACTGCTGTTGGTATTTATATGGGGATTTGGTTTCCTGATGTACCTCAGTGGATCTGGGCTTTGTCTTCCATCTTAATGATGGGCTTAATCAATCTCATTGCTGTAAAAGTTTTTGGTGAGTTTGAATTTTGGTTTGCTCTCATCAAAGTCGTTGCTATTGTGGCCATGATTGCCTTGGGAAGTTCAGTCATCTTCTTTGGTTTTACCAATGACTGGAATCCGATTGGCTTCAGCAACCTTTGGCAGCATGGTGGTTTCTTCCCTAACGGTATTGGCGGAATGTTGCTTTCCCTGCAGATGGTCTTATTTGCATACGTTGGTATTGAGATGATTGGGTTATCTGCTGGTGAGGCAGAGAATCCACGCAAAACTATTCCGATGGCAATTGATTCATTGGCATGGCGCATCTTGATTTTTTATATGGGTGCGATTCTTGTCATCTTGGCTATCTTCCCTTGGAATGAAGTTGGGCAACAAGGAAGCCCATTTGTGGTGATGTTTGAGCGGATTGGATTACGCGAGGCCGCTGGAATCATTAACTTTGTAGTCATCACTGCTGCTTTGTCATCTTGTAATGCTGGGATCTTCAGTGGTGGGCGACTTTTATATGCGCTCTCAGTGAATGGCTATGCGCCTTCCCCATTTGCCAAGCTATCTAAGTACGGTGTTCCAAATCGAGCGGTGATGGCGACGGTAGCAGTATGTATGACCGGGGTGGTCTTGAACTACTTCGTTCCAGATAAAGCATTTCAGTACGTTATGGCTGCAGTTACCTTTGTTGGATTAATGGTGTGGATTGCAATCTTGCTCACCCAAATTCAATTTCGTCGCTCACTGACTCAATCCCAGGTTGCCGAGTTGGCCTATCGCACGCCTTGGTGGCCCTATTCCTCGTGGTTTGCATTGGCATTTATTACCTTGGTAGTGGTGTTAATGGGCTTTCATGAGGATGCACGGATTGCCTTGGTATTGGGTCCGTGTCTATTGGGTGTGTATCTCGCCATGTTCTACATCGTTGGCTTACATCGCAAAACAAAACTGAGTCGTGAATTCAAATAAGGAGATTGAAATGATTGTTGGCGTACCTCAAGAAGTAAAAAATAATGAATTTCGTGTTGGCTTAACCCCGGGTAATGTCAGGGGCTTATGTAAACAGGGACATTCTGTCCTGGTGCAGCGTGGAGCTGGTGAGCAAATTGGCTTGAGCGATGAGTCCTATCGCCTATCGGGTGCCACCTTGATCAATAGTGCTGCCGAAGTGTTTGCAAAAGCAGAGATGATCGTCAAGGTTAAGGAGCCTCAGCCACAAGAATGCGCTATGTTGCGTGAAGATCAAATCCTCTTTACCTATTTACATCTTGCTCCAGACCCACAGCAGACCAAAGCATTGCTAGCCTCAGGTGCAAGCTGTATTGCTTATGAAACGGTTACATCATGTAATGGTGCTCTGCCTCTTTTGGCTCCGATGAGTGAAGTTGCGGGCAGGATGTCTATCCAAGCAGCAGCCATCCATCTTGAGAAAACAAATGGAGGTTTGGGTATCTTGATGGCGGGTGTGCCAGGTGTAGCACCTGCTAAGGTGGTTATCTTGGGCGCTGGTGTTGTTGGACGTAATGCCTTGCAGATGGCTGTGGGTATGGGTGCCGATGTTTGTATTTTCGATCGCAATATCGACTGCTTAAGACAGATTGACATGCTCTACGGCAATCGCGTCAGAACCTTCTACGCTGACCCACTCTTGGTTGAATTGGAGGTTTGTGAGGCGGATGTTGTGATCGGCGCTGTCTTGCTACCTGGGGCTGCAGCGCCAAAGCTGGTGACAAGAGAAATGGTGCGCAAAATGAAGGCGGGTGCAGTAGTGGTGGATGTCGCAATCGATCAAGGCGGCTGTTTTGAAACATCCAAGCCTACTACGCATGCTGATCCTACCTTTAGCGTAGATGACGTTCTCCATTACTGCGTAGCAAATATGCCTGGTGCAGTTGCGAGAACCTCTACCTTTGCATTGACCAATGCGACTTATCCGTTTATTGAAGCTTTAGCTAATCGAGGTATGGTGAAGGCGCTCTCCCATGATCACCATTTGCGCAATGGCTTAAGTGTGCATCGAGGAAATCTCACTTCTGAGCCAGTTGCTAAAGCCCAGAAGGTCGATTTTGTATCCGCAGAAGAGTTGTTGGCTGCATAGCAGCTTCATCGAAGTCGTAGGTGTGGAATAGCTTGGGGGTTTTGGTTCCCAAGCTTTCCTCTATCATTCCAAGAATGGACTTATCTGCATTAGCTCTTTCTACTGGCGTAGTCGCTCTGGCTGAGATGGGCGACAAAACCCAACTGCTTTCCTTGATGTTAGCTGCCCGCTACCCAAAACAAGCTCTCGCCATTATTGGTGGGATATTGATTGCGACAATTGCCAACCATGCTTGCGCAGCCTTGCTAGGGCATTGGCTCACTACCTTTATGAGTCCAGACATTCTTAAATGGATTTTAGGTTTGAGCTTTCTAGGAATAGGTCTTTGGCTCTTGGTGCCTGATCACATTGATGATGCAGCTGGATCTAAGGTAGCTGATAGAGCCCTTCAGGTATTCATGCTCACGGTTGGACTATTTTTCTTGGCCGAGATGGGGGATAAGACCCAAATTGCCACCATCGCTCTGGGCGCCAAATATTCCGATGTTGTCTCGGTCACCATTGGCACCACTTTGGGGATGATGTTGGCCAACGCTCCAGCTGTTTGGATTGGTCAGAAGTTCACTAAACGCATGCCGATTAAATGGGTACATGCTGTAGCTGCTGTGACCTTCATCGCCATTGGTGTCGCCACCCTCATCTGGGGTTAGGGCGAAATTGGTCTACGGGGCTTAAAATTACCCCATGAAAACTGATCTGCCACAGAGCTTCCGCAGGCTCGAATACCGAGCTCCCAATTACACCTTTTCACAGGTTGACTTAGATATTGCTCTAGATCCCGCTAGGACAATTGTGAAGAGTCGCCTAGAGGTCTTGCCAGGTGCTGGTCATGAGGCTGGCACGCCTTTGCTACTGCAGGGCCATGAGCTGGAGTTTGTGAGTTTGCGTATTAATGGCGAAGCCCATCGTCAATTTGAACTGACACCAGAAACATTAACTATTCATGCATTGCCCAATGAAGGTAAGCAAGCTTTCATTGTTGAAATCATTTGTGTCTGCGTGCCTGAGAAAAATACCTCGCTGATGGGTCTGTATGTCTCTAATGGCAATTTCTTTACCCAGTGCGAAGCAGAGGGATTCAGAAAGATTACATATTTTCTGGATAGACCAGACGTCATGGCGCGCTATCGCGTCACACTGCGTGCGCGTGAAGCAGAGTGCCCAGTATTACTGTCAAACGGCAATCTCATTAGTACAGAAAAATTACCGAATGGATGGCATAGCGCTGTTTGGGAGGATCCATTTCCAAAACCGTCTTACTTGTTTGCCTTAGTTGCTGGTAAGTTGGAATGCATTGAGGAAACTATCACCACCAGTAGTGGCGCTCAGAAGTTACTGCAAATTTGGGTGGAGCCACATGACCTGAAAAAGACTCGTCATGCAATGGATTCTTTAATTGCTTCGATTCATTGGGATGAAAAACGTTATGGCCTAGAACTCGATCTTGAGCGCTTCATGATTGTGGCGGTAAGCGATTTCAATATGGGTGCAATGGAGAACAAGGGTCTCAATGTTTTCAATACTAAATTTGTACTCGCTCAGCCAGAGACAGCAACAGATGCCGACTTTGCCAATATTGAAAGCGTAGTAGCTCATGAGTACTTCCATAACTGGACTGGTAATCGAGTTACTTGTCGAGATTGGTTTCAGCTCTCCTTGAAGGAAGGCTTGACTGTGTTCCGCGATCAAGAGTTCTCTGCTGATCAAATGGGTAGTGAGTCCGGCAGGGCAGTGAAGCGTATTGAAGACGTGCGTTTATTGCGTCAACTTCAATTCCCAGAGGATGCGGGTCCGATGGCGCACCCCATTCGTCCAGATGAATATCAAGAGATTAATAACTTCTATACCGTGACTGTGTATGAGAAGGGCGCTGAAGTAGTGCGCATGTACCAAACCTTGCTAGGTCTTGAAGGTTTCCGTAAAGGCATGGATCTTTACTTTAAGCGTCACGATGGTCAAGCGGTGACATGCGATGATTT
>NZ_NCJB01000203.1:0-4306 GCF_002282275.1 Polynucleobacter sp. 39-46-10
GCTTGTTAGAATGGAGTCCATGACTTCATTGGCTTTAGCCCGTTCGTGGCGCCCCAAAACTTTCTCCCAATTGGTAGGACAAGACCATGTGGTTAAGGCATTAACCCATGCCTTAGACCAAGGTCGACTACACCACGCTTGGCTCTTTACAGGCACTCGCGGGGTCGGAAAGACCACCATTGCCCGAATTATGGCCAAAGCCCTCAATTGCACCGGGGAAGATGGCCAAGGGCGCATGACCTCGGAGCCTTGCGGAAAATGCCCAGCTTGCTTAGAGATCGATGCCGGTCGCTTTGTTGACTATATTGAGATGGATGCTGCGAGTAATCGCGGGGTGGACGACATTGCCGCTCTATTAGAAAAAGCAGCCTACGCCCCTAGTAATGCACGGTACAAGGTCTACATGATTGACGAGGTGCACATGCTCACCAATCATGCCTTTAATGCCATGCTCAAAACGCTTGAAGAGCCGCCAGAACATGTGAAATTCATCCTGGCGACAACTGATCCCCAAAAGATTCCAGTCACCATTTTGTCCCGTTGCTTGCAGTTCAATCTCAAACAAATGCCGGTACCGCTCATCGTTGAGCATTTAGAAAAAGTACTTGCCGCAGAAAACGTTGAGTGTGAGACCAATGCACTGCGTGTTTTAGCAAAAGCAGCGCAAGGTTCTATGCGCGATGCTTTGTCACTGACGGATCAAGCGATTGCTTATGCTGCTGGCAAAGTATCTGAAGAGGCAGTACGTGGCATGCTCGGCACGCTCGATGATGCATACCTCATCAGAATTTTGGATTCACTGATTGCTAAAGATGGTGCGACATTGTTAGCCATTTCCAATGAGATGGGTGAGCGCAGTATGTCTTTCTCATTAGCACTGGCTGATCTCTCTAGTCTCATTCAGAAAATTGCAGCCGCACAAATTGTTCCTGAATCTGTACTAGAAGACTGGCCAGAAGCGGCCGAGATTCGTCGCTTAGCTGGTGCACTGACAAAAGAAGAGGCGCAACTCTTCTATCAAATCAGCATTACTAGCCGTCCCGATTTATCGCTAGCTCCAGATGAGCAAACTGGCTTTGCTATGACTCTTCTGCGGATGCTGGCCTTTCGTCCCGGAAATGAAACTCCCAGTAGAGCAGGGGGCTCAGCGCCACCAGTAGCTTCGGCACCAAGACCGTCTGCACCAGCAAATCAAACTGCTGCTCCAGTAAGGTCTGCGCCTGCAGCATCTGCTCCAGCCACTGCTAAACCTGCTGCCGCAGCTCCAGCAGTTCCTGCACCAACTGCTACTGCATCTGCAGCCAATCGTCCAGACTGGCATTCCTTAATGCGCCAGTTGCCGGTTAAAGGCTTGGTTCAACAGTTAGCATTTCAGACGGAGTTGCAAGATTGGGAAGATTCACCAGCAGGTGTGCGCGCTACTGTTGTGACACCGATGCCGCAACTGGCATCCGAAGCTTCTATTGGCCGCCTTGCAGATGCATTAACAGCACACTTTGGCAAACCCATCAAAGTCATTATCGAGAAGGGTGAAGTTGAGGGTAAGACAGTCGCTAAGGTCGATGCGCAGATTCATCAAGAGAAAAGACAAAACGCAGAGCAAATGATTGCGCAAGATCCATTTATTCAGCAATTAGAAAAAGAGTTTGGAGCCAAAGTAGTTGGTGGCTCTGTAAAGCCTCTTTGATTGCCCAGTTCAATATTGATAGACATATAAGTAAGCAAAGGAAATAAGCGATGATGAAAGGCGGCCTTGCGGGTTTGATGAAACAAGCCCAGCAGATGCAAGAGAAGATGAAAGTAGCGCAAGAGCAATTGGCTGCGCTTGAAGTCACTGGCCAAGCGGCTGGCGGTTTAGTCAAAGTGAGCATCTCTGGCAAATATGAGATGAAGCGCGTGCAGATCGATCCAAGTGCAATGGATGATCGCGAAATGCTCGAAGACTTATTGGTTACCGCCTATACAGATGCATTCAAACAAGTAGAGGCTGCTAATGCACAAGTGATGTCTGGTGCTACTGCAGGTATGCCGATGCCTCCTGGATTTAAGCTGCCGTTTTAATCATCCTTAGAAATATCTTTATTTAATGGCACGTCAAGAAGCTCCGCAAGATGCCCTTGGTCGTTTGATCGAGGCATTGCGTGTATTACCTGGCGTAGGCCCCAAGTCTGCTCAGCGCATGGCTTTTTATTTGCTTCAGCATGATCGCAATGGTGCTGCAGTGCTTGCTCAGTCATTGGGTGAAGCAGTAGAGACTGTAGGTCACTGTGCCCGTTGTAATACTTTCTCCGAAACCCAGATCTGCGCTACTTGTAATGATGACCGTCGTGATCCATCTTTGCTATGCATTGTGGAAACGCCCGCTGATCAAGTGATGGTCGAGCAGACTTTGAGTTTTAAAGGTAATTACTTTGTATTAATGGGTCGGATCTCGCCACTTGATGGCATGGGCCCTAATGAAATTCATTTTGATCGATTGCTAAGCCGTATTGAAGCGCCAGATACTGGAGTGCCAGTGCGAGAAGTAGTTCTGGCAACGAATTTCACGAGTGAAGGTGAGGCCACAGCCCATTACATTGGTGAAGTACTCAAATCCAAAGGCATCAAAGTCACCAGAATCGCCAGAGGTATTCCGGTGGGTGGTGAGCTTGAGTATGTGGATGCAGGCACATTAGCCAGAGCGCTGATGGATCGGCGCTAAGTTTGGTATATCTAAGTTATATCCCAAATCCCCATTAATAAGGTGCTTAGTAAAAAGTTGCTTTTTGCAACCTTTTGTATTAAATTGATACTAGTTTAATAAGGAGCTCATTATGGCTATAGCAATCAAGTTATCGGATATATTGGTGGAAGACGCCAAGCCCTATGCTCAGGCAATGCATAGATCAGTACCTAAGCAAATTGAGTACTGGGCTCGCTTGGGTAAGGTCGCTGAAGAGAATCCTGATCTACCCATCAACATGCTTCAAGATATGCTCGTAAGTATTGAAGAGGTAAAAGCTGGCAATCTTTCCCCATATAAATTCGGATGAGGGTATTAACAACCCCTCGATTTGATCGAGCTATTAAGAAAATTTCTCCCGCCGAAAAGAAGGCCCTTGATTCAGCGGTTAAAGATATTACCTCCAAGCCATTTGTTGGGGATATGAAGAAGGGTGATTTGTTGGGTGTGCAGGTTTATAAGTTTCGCCATCTCCATCAACAAACGTTGTTGGCATACTCGGTTAGTCTGGATGGAACTCAAATCGCATTAATTGGCTATGGAGTTCATGAAAATTTTTATCGAGACCTTAAGCGATAGGGCGAAATAGGCTCAATAGTCACTAAAGCGACATAAATTCTAGGTAAGTTAATCCTTTTTAGGGATAATTTGGCCTGCACTCCTGATGAGCTTCAATCTCACGCAGTGCCTATCCGAGTTGTCTGGTTTTTACCCCGGTAGATCTGACCTTTAGTTTCTTTTCTAGTGATTGATTGGTCATTGATGCTCAGTATTGTGAAATTGTGAATGTCCCACAAATCCTATCTTCTTCTGTTGAGCTTGCTTGCTGCCTTTGGTAGCACGACTGCGCTCGCACAAAAAGCAGGATCAGGGTCAGATCAGATTGCAAGTTTCGCCTCCCCAATTGAGGGTGTTCCAACTGAGGGAGAGCTCTTTGGGTTGCCTGTAAATCTGCATGGGCAAACGACTTACATTAATCAGCGTTATAACAATTTCAATTCATCTTATTCTGGGCAGAATAGTTTGAATGCTCAAAAATCCATGAGCTATACCTGGTCGGGCACCTTATTCATGGGTGCACGCCTAGCACCCAATACCGATGTCTACTTCAATCCGGAAGTGATTTCTGGTGTGCCATTTTCTGGATTAGTTGGTCTTGGGGGTTTTCCTAACGGCGAGGGTAGTAAGGCTACTGGGGCGCAAGCCAAGTTTTATTCTGCTCGTGCTTTTGCGCGTCATACGATTAATCAAGAGGGCGATAAAGTCGTTCTTGAGAATGAAGCCAATCAAATTACGCAAACCGTGAGTAGTAATCGCATCGTGCTTACTGGTGGTCAGTTCTCCACGCTCGATATTTTTGATGACAGCCGATATGCTAAAGATCCTCGCATCCAGTTTATGAACTGGGGCAATATGACCTATCTGGCTTATGACTATGCAGCTGACGCCAGAGGCTATAGCTGGGGATTGGCGGGTGAGTGGTATCTCGATAACTGGGTGATGCGCGCTTCCAGAATGCTCGCCCCCAAATCACCCAATGGCCGTGACCTTAATTGGCAAATCTTTAATACCTATGGCGATCAA
>NZ_NCJB01000204.1:0-4295 GCF_002282275.1 Polynucleobacter sp. 39-46-10
CTCAACGCCATAAGCATGGACTGGCTTTTGTTTCTGCAAATACTCCAAGAAACTACCATCGCCGCAACCCAGGTCTAGCACTTCACTATTGGGCGCAATCCAGTTCGCTATCGCGGCAAAGTCAGCGCGCTTCATGATTTAGCCTCAAGCATTTGTTTGAAATAAGCACGAATCAGATTGTGATAACGCGAGTCATCTAATAAGAAAGCATCATGCCCATGTGGTGCATCAATCTCTGCATAACTCACTTCACTCTTATTACTGAGTAAAGATTCCACAATTTCGCGGCTGCGATTAGGGGGGAAGCGCCAATCAGTAGAGAAGCTCACGACCAAAAACTTAGCTTGCACTTCTGCTAGAGCACGATTGAGACTTCCTTCATAACGACGAGAAGGGTCAAAATAATCTAGCGCCCTGGTAATGAGTAAATAAGTATTGGCATCAAAGTAAGTAGAAAACTTATCGCCTTGATGGCGCAAATAACTTTCAACCTCAAATTCCACATCAAAGCTAAAGCGGTAGTCTTGAGATTCGCCATGTGGCCTTTGCAGCTCGCGCCCAAACTTTTCCGCCATATCATCGTCAGATAAATAGGTAATGTGTCCGACCATACGAGCCAACTTCAGCCCGCGCTTCGGCACTACGCCATGTTCGTAATAATTACCGCCATGAAAATCTGGGTCAGACAAAATAGCATTACGCGCTACTTCATTGAACGCGATGTTTTGCGCACTCAGTTTTGGCGTCGAGGCGATAACCAAACAATGCCCAAGGCGTTTTGGAAATTGGATAGACCATGCTAATGCCTGCATTCCACCCAAGCTTCCACCCATGACTGCAGCAAAACGACGTATACCCAATTTATCAGCCAAACGCGCCTGAGTATTAACCCAATCCTCAACCGTGATGACAGGGAAGTCTGCGCCATAAGGCTTTTTAGTGGCAGGATTGATGCTCATTGGCCCGGTCGATCCGAAGCAAGAGCCTAAGTTATTAACCCCAATAACAAAGAAATGATTTGTATCTACTGGCTTGCCTGGCCCAATCATGTTGTCCCACCAGCCGATATCTTTTGCATCATCGGGATTGGGTCCTGCTACATGGTGTGATGCATTGAGCGCATGACAAACCAGCACGGCATTACTTTTATCGGCATTAAGCTTGCCGTAAGTTTCAATAACTAAATCGTAGTTCGATAAAATGGCGCCACTTTGCAAAGGCAAGGGCTCGGCAAAGTGGATAGTGTTTCTAGAGAGATGTAACTCGCTCATTCGGACAGAAGAATGCGAAGGCTAATATCAGATGCTTCGGTTGGCAGCTTCTTAAAGCCGCTTCGAGCAAATCGATGCCAGCGACCTAGGACGCAACTCATCAACATAGCTGCTCGGACACTAACCTCATCTTGACTTACATTCGCCCAAGCACCGCCTTGGGTTTGAGCAATGCGTAAGGACTGCTTGAGAGATGCCTCCACGCGATCCAGTACCTGTGTAATACGCTCTTGCAGGCGATCATCCTCTTGCAACAAAGCATCACCCAAAAGTACGCGAGTCATGCCAGGATTCTTTTCTGCGAAGAACAACAGCATCTGCAAAATCCCGCGAGCTTGTGCAAGTCCAGATTCTTCTTTTTGATTAATCTGATTAATCAAACCAAAAACTGTTTGCTCAATAAATGAAATCAAGCCCTCAAACATCTGCGCCTTACTAGCGAAATGCCGATAGAGCGCCGCTTCTGATACCTGAATTTTTGCCGCTAATGCTGCAGTAGTGACTCGCTCACCCTTTGGGTTTTGCAACATCTCTGCCAACACCTGCAAGATCTGTAGACGACGTTCACCAGGGCGCGGGCGCTTGCGTGTCTTACCCTCTTCGGCAACTGTCGCTTCGATCTCTGATGCAGTAGGGTCTAAGGAATCACGCATATCTATATCTCTTATCCACTCTCAGCGGGAGCGAATCATTGTTCCAAAAGCTTGTTCAGTCAGAATCTCAAGCAACAGTGAGTGCTCAATTCGACCATCAATGATGTGAACAGAATTCACACCACTCTTTGCCGCATCTAATGCAGAGGAAATCTTTGGCAACATTCCACCAGAAATCGTTCCGTCAGCAAACAAACCATCAATTTCACGTGCAGTCAGGTCGGTTAAGAGTGTGCCGGCCTTATCCATCACGCCCGGAATATTGGTCATCATGACCAATTTCTCTGCATGCAAAATTTCTGCCATCTTGCCAGCGACTAAGTCAGCATTGATGTTATATGCCTGACCTTCTTCGCTAAATCCAATCGGAGAGATCACTGGAATAAATGCGTCATCTTGCAATGCTTTAACAACTGCCGGATTAATGGCTTCAATCTCACCAACAAACCCTAAATCAATAGTGCCGCCTGCTTTCTTTTCATCGGCAACCAACATCTTCTTCGCACGAATCAAGCCACCATCTTTACCAGTCAAACCAACCGCCTGGCCACCGAAGTGGTTAATCAACATCACAATATCTTGCTGTACTTCACCGCCGAGAACCCACTCCACCACTTCCATGGTTTCTTCATCGGTTACGCGCATACCTTGAATAAAGGTGCCGGTCTTACCAATCTTCTTGAGGGCTTCATCAATTTGCGGACCGCCACCATGCACCACTACTGGGTTCATACCAACCAGCTTAAGCAAAATGACATCGCGCGCAAAACTTTCTTTCAGGCGCTCTTCGACCATCGCATTCCCGCCGTACTTAATCACAATAGTCTTACCGTGATAAGCGCGAATGTAAGGCAAAGCCTCGGCCAAAATCTCCGCCTTAAGTAAGGGTGGGATTTCGCTAATAGATGGGGATTGCTTAGTCATTGCTACTTGTATATTCAGTCTAGTAATTAATCGCCAAACAATTTTTGACGAAGTTCACGACGCTCTTGCGCCTCCAGTGAGAGATTGGCTGTTGGACGTGCAATTAAACGGTTCAAGCCAATCGGCTCGCCTGTCTCCTCACACCAACCATAGTCACCGGACTCAATGCGGGCCAAAGCCTGCTCAACTTTTTTCAAGAGCTTGCGCTCACGATCACGTGTGCGCAGCTCAAGTGCATGTTCTTCCTCGATCGTTGCACGGTCAGCAGGATCAGGTACCAAAATATTCTCACGCAAATGCTCTGTAGTTTCAGAGGCATTTTTCAAAATATCGTCTTTTAAAGTCAAGAGCTTTTGACGGAAAAAATCCAGCTGAGCCGCATTCATATAGTCCTTTTCGGACATCTTGAGCAATTCAACTTCTGTTAAAGGGGCACCCTTAGCAGCCTTTGCACTTGCAGCCTTAGTAGGTGCTTTTGCTGTAGCCGTAGCTTTCGTTGGTGTTTTTACCGTCATTTCGTTCTTTCCATGGATCTAAACCATTATTACTTCATTCTGCCAAACTTTTACCGCCCTTTTGCCAATATTTATCAATATTGACCGTGGCGCCGGATTGTACTTGATATTTCTTAGGCCAAACACCCTTCAAGCCCAGCCAGCAGGGTGTCTTTAGGCAAATCAATGCCGATAAAAACCATCCGCGTTTGCTTTGGCTCAGCACCCCAAACACCCGCTAAATCACTTCCCATCATCTGATGAACCCCCTGGAACACGACTTTTCGGTTGCTACCCTTCACATAGAGGACGCCTTTATAGCGCAACATCTTCTCTCCGAAGACCTCCAAAATACCCCCCAGGAAGTCCTCTAATTTTTTATGATCAAAGGGTTTATCACTACGAAAAACGAAGGATTGAATGCGGTCTGTATGGCCTGCATGGCCATGATGGTCGTGACTATGGTCATGCCCACAAGTGCTGTGATCATGGTGGTCATGGCTATGATCGTGGCCACAAGTAGCGTGATCATGATCGTCCTGCTCTAGGAAATGAGGGTCAATATCGAGCTTGGCATTCAAATTAAAGCCCTTAAGATCCAAAACAGCGTCTAAGGGCACTACCCCTTTAGATATACCCTGAATTGGGGCGCGGGGATTCATATGCATTAAACGATTGCGCAAAGCATCCACTTCAGCCGGCGATACCAAATCCGTCTTAGTAATGAAGATTTGATCGGCAAAGCCTACTTGGCGCTGCGCCTCTTCATGCTCTGTGAGCTGCTGTGGGCCATGCTTGGCATCCACAAGAGTGACCACCGCATCCAATACGTAATGATCCGCAACATCATCGTCCTGTATGGCATTGCGGCTGCGCTGCCGCACATGCAGCGGCAAAAGTCCGGGCACATCATCAATGTTTCGTCCGTGGCGGGGCACAAAGTGCGACCGGGT
>NZ_NCJB01000205.1:0-4281 GCF_002282275.1 Polynucleobacter sp. 39-46-10
CCGTGTAATAGATTCGAGGTCGTTGTTTCATGAGCAACACTCCTTGCGCTTACGCAGTTAGTAGTGTGTTGCATCGATCAGTTGAATTCAAGACCCATAAGGGATGCTCATAGTAAGATTGATTTACTGAGTCTTTTTACGACTTGCGATTTCGTTGTTGATTTTGTCAAGCATGGGCTTATCTGGCGTAGACCAATTGCCACCCGATTTATTTACCATGTAGTTTAAGGCTTCAGAAAATTGTTCAACCGATAAATCTTGCCTTCCACCTTTAGGAGGCATCGCTCTCACACCAACATACCCATGAGCAGTAATAATGACCTGCCCCTCACCGATTAATTTTTTCCAGGCATTCTGATCGCCCAGCTTAGGCGCATTTGCCACCCCCGCCGTATGACATACAGAGCAAACTTCTTGATAAGTTTTTTGACCGTCAGCAAAACACAATTGAGAGGCGGCAAAAAGAATAAAGGCCAATAAGATAGGTTTTAGTGGCATGTAATATTCCAAGATAATTTATGAATATTTGAGCTCAACTTTGAGCCCACCAAGATTTACGGATGTGCTCACTGAAACTGAAATATTTTCTACACTCGCTATTTGCTTAATGATTGACCATCCAAGGCCAGAGCCTGTTGAAAGTTCACTCGATGGCCCCCTAAAGAATCTCTCTCCCAACCTAGACTTAACATCACCTGCAATTCCTGGGCCACTATCCTCAATTACAAGGATGCAAGTGCCAGAGTTTTCTAATATTTCGATCGCAATTCTACCGCCGGCCGGAGTATATCTTGAAGCGTTATCAATCAGATTTCTTAGTAAGATTGCTAGCAAATCTTTATTCGCCAGAACCTTCACATTACTTGCACCCGTCAACTCAATTTCTTGCTTTTTTTCCTCAATTCGGTCGAATAAGTCTGCAACAACAAGGCTGATGAGATCATGAAGGTCAATCTCGGTTTTGACAAAGTCAGTCTTTTCAGAATCAATTCTTGATAGTGCAAGTAATTGGTTGATCAGACGACTTGCACGATCGCATCCATGAATTAAATTCTCTATGCCTATTGGATCTAATTCTGGGCTAAAACCTAAAACCTCTGCTTGAGCCCGAATGGCAGCTATTGGCGTACGGAGTTCATGTGCGGCATCAGCAATAAAACGCTTTTCTTTCTCAACTGCATTAGCAAGTCGAGCTAATAAGACATTTAATTCATTCAGTACGGGCTTTAACTCATTAGGCAAAGTGTTTAGAACGATTGGCTCAATAGAGTTTAAAGATTTCTTGGAAAGCGCTTCACTTAATGCGGTGAATGACTTGTTAGACCAAAAGATGACAGCGGATGCAACAATGCCTAAAAGAGGTAAACCAACTATCAATGGCCATATCAACCCCCACAGCAAAGAATCAAGCAACTCTTCCTTTTCCTGAATGAGTTTAGGTATCCCCATTTGATTGGAAATGATCTTCTCGATCATTTCTTCTAGTTCCATTTTGGCGTCATACCAAACCAATACAGAAGCGATACCCCAAGTCACAGTAATGCTACCAAGCACCCAAATCAGCAATCGATTACGCAGAGAAAAATTCTTAGGGCTCACGATACATCCTTGATTTGATAGCCAATTCCACGAATAGTACGAATGTAATTGGCTCCAATTTTCTTGCGTAGATTGTGAATGTGGACTTCAATAGCATTACTTTCTACTTCATGCCCCCAGCTATAGAGTTGAGATTCAATTTGCTCTTTAGTAAGCACCCTGCCAGATGAAATCATGAGGCTATGCAATAAAGCAAACTCTCTCTTGGAAAGGTTAATATCTTCACCTCCCAAAGTAACGAGATGCTTCTTAGGACTTAATCGTAAATTCCCTAAGGTTAAATCATTACTACTAGAACCTTCTGAACGTCTAACAATTGCTCGCAGCCGCGCGGCAAGAACAACAATTTCTACAGGCTTAACAACATAGTCATCACCACCCAAATCTAAAGTCTCAGCAATAGCGCTTACTTCATCTTGCGCAGTTAGCATGAGAACGGGAGTCGTGTTGCCAGATTTACGAATATTTTTTAGAACATCAATGCCATTCATTAATGGCATATTAATGTCGAGCACAATCGCAGAGTAAGCTGAATTTCCAGCTTCATAGCGCGCTGCGCTGCCATCGCGAACCCAATCAACAATAAAGCCTTCATGCTCTAGCCCCGTCTTAAGCGCATATCCCAACTGTTGATCATCTTCCGCAAGTAGTATTCGCACTAAACCACCCCAAATTGCCAAAACCAAAAATAAACAATACCAGCAATCATAGCCAAGGCAATCACTAAATAGACAGATCTACCCTGAATACCATCTTGAGCAGCCCCTTGCTTCAGGCCGGTAAGCATTGAGCGTACCAAATTTTCTTTATGGAGAAGGCTGCTAGCTATTACCCCTAATATGTGGATTACAACAATTCCAATTAGAAAATTGGCCATTAACTCATGTGCCTCGGAATACCAATTGGCGCCCACATCATTAAAAATGCAATACCCAGTAATGGAGATACCCAGAATATTCACAAGAATCAAATAGATAGCAATTGAACCTAGCGGGTTATGTCCTAAATAATGAACAGGTCTATTACAAACTAAGCTCAGGATGTATTCCTTTATTTCCTTAAATCCGAATAGGAAGGATGAGAATCGAGAGTACCTCGTCCCAATGACGCCCCAAATTACCCTAAAAATAATCAGGCCCAGCATGGTGTAACCAAAGGTAACGTGAAAAAGTCGGTACTTTTCGCTTTCTTGGGTGAAGACTGCGCCAATAAAGCAGATTGCTAGTGACCAATGAAATAATCTAGTTGGCAAGTCCCAGATTAGTATTTTTTTAAGTTTGATATTCATTATTTTGGGATCCTAATCGAGTCATCCTCATAGATACCATCATTGGCAGCGGTATGGCATGCGGTGCAATTTGAAGCACTTTTTATCTTGGGATTTTTCCATACGCTAGCAGATACGCCTTTGTGCTTCCGAATAAACCATGGGGACTCTGTAATTCTGTCATTTGGTGGAGAGCCTTCAACACGCTTATAGGTCCCACCATATTGCGTGAGCCATTGAGTAATGGCAAGGTTAGTTTTTGCATCAACTGATGCATCTGTTCCATAGTGCTTCTCCAGACCAGCCATGATGCGTCTCCAAGAATCTACCGGCAAAAATGCAGGTGGATAAAGCGTGTGACAGCTTGCACATTCTTGTTTAACGATCGGCGGAATCGAGTTTGGGAGGCGATTGCCATCTGCAAAACACATGTTTGCCACAAGATACATAACTGCTGCAGTAAAAAATTTTCTCATTAAGCTCACCTTATTTTTTAAGACTTAATAGATAGGCTAATACGTCTGCCTTTTCAGATGGTGTGCATGCCCTACCTAGCACATCATTGCAATTACGCTTAAACCACTTGTCGACTTTTGCTGAATCAGTAAAACGATCAGAATTAAAGCTAGGCGCTAAGGGGGCGATCGCCTTATTGGTAGAGGCATGTTTGCCTTCACCTGTTGGCGGCATTCCATGGCATGAAGAACAACTCCACTCATTGCCGTGCTTTGATGAAAAGAACTTTTCGCCCTTTTGGACCGAAGGAGCCTCTTGTGATTCTGCAGAGTACAACTTTAGAAAGGTTTGGGGATCAGCCGCCTGGGAAGCACCCACACTGATCAGCAAAGATAGCGATAGCGCTGCCTTCAATATAATTTTCATGATTTCCTCCATACACACAACTGTATCGAGGAAAGATTAAGAAAAAATTAAGAAAATCAGCGATTAAATCCTAATCCTGAGGCTCTTAGCCCCAGGATATCCAGCAGCCTAAATTACTCTTTCTTACTATCAGCAATATCTTTTTCCAACTCTTGGAATGCCTTTGATGCACGCAGTTTTGAATCTAAAATAGCGCTCTTTTTAGTTTGTTCAACTACGATCTTGTTAGCGTCGCCCAATGGGTAGCGTAGTAATACGTAAGCCCTAAAACCAGTGCCTTGCTGCATGATTTCTCGTTTTGAGATGGTGTAGCCTGGAATGTTGACCTCTGTAACGAGCTCGGTAGAAACTCTCTCAATTTCACGAATCAGCTGCGGATCACGACTAGTGCCTGTTTCTTGTGCAAACTCCTTCATCTTTGAGGAGACCTTATTGCTAATCTGACTTGCAAGACCTACTTTGGCATTGAGCATTGCTTTGTCTACGGCAAACTGTAGGTCAGTTGAATAGTCGGTCGCTACTGCATAAATCGC
>NZ_NCJB01000206.1:0-4269 GCF_002282275.1 Polynucleobacter sp. 39-46-10
ATTGGAGCGGTAGTTCAGTTGGTTAGAATATCGGCCTGTCACGCCGAGGGTCGCGGGTTCGAGTCCCGTCCGCTCCGCCAATAACAATAACTAAGGGCCTTTGGCCCTTAGTTATTTTCTATTCCTATTAGTAAGAAAGTCTTGCATAGGTTGTTTTCTTCGAAGCTTCAATCGCTTGGCCTAGAGTAATAATCCCACGCTCTTCTAACAGAGGAACTAGTTTCAAAAATACTTGCGCTGTAGCGACTGAATCAGAGCATGCATTGTGACGGTGCTCAATTTGCACGCCTAAGAGCGCCATACTGGATTCTAGGCTGTGAAGAGGCTGATTTGGGTAGGCTACTGCTGAAAGTAACAGGGTATCAATAACAGGTTGCTTAAATACAATGTGGGTTGATTGTTCTTTTAACTGCAAAAACCGCATATCAAATGCAACGTTATGACCGAGCAATACGCTACCCTCGCAAAACTCATAAAAAATAGGTAGCACCTGATCAATCGTGGGCTTTCCCTCCACTTCTGCTTGGCTTATCCCATGAATCTTGATGCTCTCTGAGGAAATTGATCTCCTCGGGTCAATGAGAGCCTCAAAGGTTACATTCGCATGAATGTTTCCATTGGAAACTTTAAGTGCGCCAATTTGAATGATTTCATCACCATGGCTTGGTTGTAAGCCCGTTGTTTCAGTATCAAACGCAGTGTAAATAAGGCTTGCCAATGGTCTATCCAAAAGCGAGGCATCTGCAGATCTATCGCATAGCGATTGATAGATGGAAATCTGCTCCTTAATCTTTTCTTCAATCTCGTCAATCTTATGATCCCGTTGATCGGCCAAGCGATTCATGGCATGAATGACTTCACGTAATTCTGGTGGACCTTGAAGATCGAGGCGTAGCTCTCGATTGCTGCTGAGCATCACTTTAAGACGCTCAGAAGTGGCAGCAATGCCACTAACATAGGTATTAAACAGTCGATTGAGCACAACAAAACCCGATATCAATGCACCTAAGGTGAGTGCAACTCCTAGAGGAAAAAGCTGCTGAAAGTACTGAAGAAAAATGGTGCGGTGTTCTTCGACCCCTTCAAACCAGGCATACAAGCCAAGTGTGAGAAAGGGGCCCGCCATGAGTACTGCCATGCCAATAGCAGCGATTAAATAACGCTGCCGAGCTGTTAGTTTTTCCAAGCATTACTCCTTGATATATTGCGCTACTTGCAGGAACAGAACCGATCTAGCGCATTTAAATGTACACCATTGAAGTGTTATATCTTTTTTTGATTGCTTGAAGGTGGCTTTGGTGCCGCTTTATAGATAGGTTCAACCGCAGGCATTAGAGCTGTCAATTGCTCAATTCGGGTTTCACCAGAAGGATGGGTGGATAAAAATTCTGGAGAGTTTTTATCCTTCGTCGCCTTTAGCATCTTTTGCCAAACACTAATTGCACCCATGGGGTTATAGCCTGCTCTTGCAGCAAGCTCTAATCCAATAGCATCTGCTTCGGACTCGTTTTCTCGTGAGTTGGGTAAAACGATTGCGTAGTGAGCCACTTGATTAGCAGCGCTGACTGCAGAGCCATAGGGACCAGCTAGAGCCGTTGCAATATTTACTAATACATTCTGTGCTGCTGCTTGAGATACACGCTCTCTACCGTGCTCCCTTAAGGCATGAGCAATCTCATGGCCCATGATGGCAGCTATTTCATCATCATTTAGATTGAGCTGCTCAATGATGCCTGTGTAAAAGGTAATCTTTCCGCCAGGCGCACAAGTAGCGTTGAGTGTTGGGGCATTAATGAGAGTTAACTGCCAATCCCATTGTCTGGTGTCATCCCTAAATACCTCAGTTTGTGGAATCAGTCTATTCGCAATCAGCTTCAAGCGATCGTAGGTAGGTCCTGAGGTGACCAGTATATTTTTTTCTTTTGCTTTTTGGTTTTGCTCACTATAACTCACAGCAGAAAGACGATTTACATCTTCTGTTGAAGCCATCATGAATTGTGATCTGTTTATGCCTACTGCTCCTGGGCGAGTAGTGCTAGCACATGCCGAGAGTAGGGCAACAAGCGCAAGGACCCAATAGATACGAATGCTCAAATCAGATCCCTGCTTTTATTCAATACTGTTTACCTTACTTCTTTTTCGGTGTAGTGATAGATGCAGCCATTGCATCAAAATAAACTACCTTAACTTGCTCACCAACATTTACGTCGGCTAGCAACTGCGGGTTCTTTACCGTTACCACGGTAACTTTGCCACTAGGGCCCTTAACGGAAACCAGTTTCTTGGGGCGATCGACGGCAATAATGTCAGCAATGATGGTGGTGGTGTTAGTAATCGTGCGAGTTGGTTTTTCACCTGGCTTCGAGGTCACCTCAGATGAGGTTTCCACTTTGCTACGAATGCCGTCACTCTTAGTCTTGATCAGTTCAATTGCAACAGCGAGTTCATAGGTAACATTCAGGCGATCACCTTTTTTGATCTGGTCAAAGTTTTTAATCTCAGGGCCGGCAACGAACTTTGATTCACCTTCATTATTTTTAAAGAAAATTGTACGAGTCTTCTTGTCAATCTTAGTAACAGTACCCTCATATAACTGATAAATATTGTCAGTTATGGCTGCATCAACTACAACTGCATTTGGTGCACTTGGGGCTTGAGCCATCGTGAGTGCTGGGCCCGCCAAAAGAGCAGCGGCTAGCAGGGTACTTGGGGCGAATTTGATCTTCATATCTTTCCTTAATAATGTGTATTTCTACAGTGATATTAGCGTATTTTTACCCTCAATTTCACTTAAAGCGCCATCCTAAGGTGCTCAAGGAAATTTATAGGCTTCTTTGATAACATCAGTCCTTTCAGAGTGATTCAAGCTAAAGGAACTTCATGCCCCGATTTGCCGCCAACCTCACAATGCTATTTAATGAAGTGCCGTTCATGGAGCGTTTTGCGCTCGCCAAAACCGGCGGATTTAAGGCTGTTGAATTTCTATTTCCTTACGCCTTTGATGCTCAAGCGATTAAGCTGGCTTTGGATCACAACGCCCTCAAGCTCGCACTCCATAACCTACCTGCAGGTGATTGGGATGCTGGAGAGCGTGGAATTGCTTGCTTACCTGATCGGGTTGCTGAATTTCGTTCTGGTGTTGCAAAAGCAATTGAATATGCCTCGATTCTCGGTGTACCTCAGCTCAATTGCCTTGCTGGTAAGGTCCCAGCAGGATCTGATCCAAAGGTGCTGCACGATACCTTTGTCAATAATTTGCAATATGCCGCTGGTGAGCTCAAGAAAGCCGGCTTAAAGCTTTTGATTGAGCCTATCAATACCTTTGATATGCCAGGCTTTTACTTGTCAAAGACAGAGCAGGGCATTGCCATTTTGGATGCCGTTGGAGCAGATAACGCTTTTTTACAATACGACATCTATCATGCCCAGCGCATGGAAGGCGAGCTTGGAAATACGATCCAAAAGTACTTTAGTCGCATTGCCCACATTCAGTTGGCCGACAATCCGGGTCGCAATGAGCCCGGTACGGGTGAAATCAACTACGACTATCTCTTTGGCTTATTAGATCGTCTTGGATACACCGGCTATATTGGTTGCGAGTACAAACCTCTCAAATCAACTGAAGCAGGTCTAGGATGGATGGGTCGGTATGAGCAGGAATGATCTAGCTCAATTACAAATTAGTGAATCAATAATGAAGTAAAGCGGAAAATCAGTAAGTTAAATAATTAATAACTAAGGATGACATTATGAGTAAGTTAAAGCTAGGTTTTGTTGGTTTGGGAATTATGGGTGCTCCGATGGCGGGCCATTTAGTGGCTGCTGGCCACGAGGTATTCATCAATACCCGAAGCAAGATTCCGGAAGAGTTAGCCAATAGCGCTGCAATCCCTTGCTCTAGCCCCGCAGAAGTTGCCAGCAAAGCAGACATCATCATCACCATGGTGCCAGATACTCCTGATGTGGAAAAAGTTCTCTTTGGGGATCACGGCATTGCCCAAGGCTTAACAGCTGGCAAGATCGTCGTTGATATGAGTTCGATTTCTCCAATAGCAACCCAAGAGTTTGCCAAACGTATTAATGCTTTGGGCTGTGAATATGTCGATGCTCCTGTCTCAGGCGGTCAAGTAGGCGCAAAGGCAGCAAGCCTAACTATCATGGTGGGTGCAAGTGAATCCACCTTTGCAAAGGTAAAGCCTGTCTTTGAGTTGATGGGCAAAAATATCACCCTAGTTGGTGGCAATGGCGCCGGTCAAATTACAAAAGTAG
>NZ_NCJB01000207.1:0-4265 GCF_002282275.1 Polynucleobacter sp. 39-46-10
ACGTAATGGTAAGGCGACATTTTCAACGGCACTGAATTCATCTAAGAGATGATGGAACTGATAAATGAAACCCAAACTCTGATTGCGCAATTGATCTAGTTTTCTTATTGGCAATTGATGGAGATTTTCTCCAGCCAAGATGACTGTCCCTGCGCTAGGCGTATCTAAACCACCCAATAAATGCAGCAAGGTACTTTTGCCTGAGCCAGAGGATCCTACTATAGCTACCTTCTCGGAAGCGTTTACCTGTAAATCAATTTCCTTAAGAACATCAACTGCTGTTGGTCCTTTGCCATAGGTCTTTGCTAGGTCGGATGCACTCAGAATCACACCACTGTTTTTTTCATTCTTGAAATTACTCATAGCGCAATGCCTCCGCAGGCTGAACTTGAGCGGCACGTCTACTTGGATACAGGGTTGCTAATATAGAGAGGCCGAAAGCCATAAGACCCACAGTAACAACATCAGATAAACGAACATCTGATGGAAGTTCGCTAATAAAGTACACATCGCGGGGCAAGAAGCGCACCCGGAAGATTGCCTCTATAGCGGGAACAATCACATCAATATTTAAAGCGATAAGGAGCCCCAAACCAACACCGGCTAGAGAGCCTAGCAAACCAATCGCTAATCCTTGCACCAAGAAGATGCGCTGAATGAGTCCTGGACTTGCGCCCATCGTTCTCAAGATGGCAATATCGGCTTGCTTCTCATTCACCGTCATTACTAAGGTAGAAACCAAATTAAAGGCAGCTACAGCAATAATCAGGGTCAGGATGATGAACATCATCTTCCTTTCAGTCTGAACAGCGGCAAACCAATTCCGATTCGAGCGTGACCAGTCGCTAACCCACAATGCCTGCGGAACAACTTGAGCTAACTCAGATGCAATCTCTGGTGCACGTTGCATATCATCGACCTTCACGCGCAAACCAGATGGATCCTGTAAACGTAATAAAGCGGCAGCATCTTTCCAATGCATGATGGCAAGGGAGCTGTCATATTCATAATGACCGCTATCAACAATACCGACGACTTGAAGGGTTCGCATTCTAGGCATTGCGCCTGCTGGAGTGAGATCACTTTCTGGCACGATCAGATTAATACGATCACCCACGCGCGCCCCAACCATATTGGCAAGCTGGGCGCCCAATGCAACACCAAAAGCACCCGGCTTCAGATCCTCAATGCTACCGTTTACAAACTGTTTTGGTAGATCGGAAACCTTACCCTCCTCGCTTGGAAGCACACCTCTGATAGCGACGCCACGCATCACACTATCGCGACTCAATAAACCTTGTGAGCTCACCATGGGGGCGACACCAACAACGTGAGGCTGAGCAGCGACCTTGAGGGCAACCGGCTCCCAATTGGCCAAACCATCTGGGGCAGTAATTTCAACATGCGAAAGGACGGAAAGCATCCGATCGCGCACTTCCTTTTGGAAGCCATTCATGACCGAAAGCACCACAATCAGGGCGGCAACGCCCAAAGCAATGCCAGCGGTGGAGATTCCGGAGATAAAAGAAAGGAAGCCATCACGCTTACCCATGGTCTTCCGACGCTTGGATCGGGTGTAGCGCAGGCCAATTTCTAGCTCAATAGGAAGTCTCAACATACACACAGTTTAGTGAATTAAACGAGCCAACCAATGGAAACTGTAAATGCCACCTAAAATCAGGGGAATGACTGCTAATTTGACCTCCCCCGCAAGTGCTTTGCGACGCTTTACCCTGATGGTGTCAGGTGAAGATGCTATTGACGCTGGATTGGACCAGAATACCCCGCCAAGTGGACTACCACAAGAGCGGTTTCTATTAGGTGACAGGCTCCCAATAGCTCCGATATTGCTATTAGGTCAGAGTGACTTGACGATCAATCCAAATGAAACCATAGCCTGCCTTCAACCGGTGCACCTGCACGCTACCCGAGATCACTTGATTTTGATGGCACAAAGTCAGATAGATCTGACTGAAAATGAATCCGCCAGATTACTAAATGTTGCCCTCCCATTTATTGAAGAGGATTTTGGCAGCAAAGTCTTATTCCAAGGGCAGCGTGATTGGTTTATTCCAGCAGGGCCGTTTGCCAGTCTAGCCACTCACTCCATTGATCAAGCACACGGGCGCAATATCGATTGGTGGATGCCACGCGATACGAGTGAAATTGGGATAGCCAAACTCTGGCGCAAACTCCAGAATGAAATTCAGATGCTCTGGCATATTGACGAAGTCAATGTAGAACGGGAGCAACGCGGATACCCCAGCATGAACTCGCTGTGGATTAGCGGCATCGGCAAACTAGCGGATATTCAGACTCCTCAATTGTTTGAGAAAGTAAATCAGATATATGGAGATCATGCTCTTCTACCTGGATTGGCAAAGTATCTTGGAATTTCCCAGCAGAACGAAATTGATTTCTCAAAACTTCAGAATGCCTTTGCGTGGATTGATCGCCCCGAGGGTATTTGGGATAACTTGAGCAGAGCGCTTCTCAATCAAGAATTGCATGAAATTTAAATTATCGTTTTTCAAAAGGGTCAAACCCGCCACAGAATCTTTACAGCTAAAGACCTACATAAAAAATCTTGGGCCTTCTGAAAAAAATCAGCACCCTTAACTTGGTCACAAATCATCTCAGCATGAGTGTATTTTCTCAGCGCCCCTTTTCTGATCGTACGGCCAGTTGGTTGCAACAAAGCGGTTTACACCCACTACTGGCTAGACTGTACGCAGCGCGTGGTATTGATAAACCCGATGAACTCTCATTAGATCTCAAACAACTTCTCTCACCAGTGGAGTTGAAAAATTGCATCAGCACCGCCACCCTACTCGCCGATATTCTCGAGCGTCAGGAAGCGATGCTGGTGGTGGCAGACTACGACTGTGATGGCGCCACTGCCTGTGCTGTTGCGCTCAGAGGCTTAAAGATGTTGGGTGGGCCAGATACCCCCATTCAGTTCTTAGTGCCGAATCGTTTTACGATGGGCTACGGACTAACTCCAGAGGTAGTGGATTTAGCTGCGCAGCAAACTCCCAAACCCAAATATCTCATTACGGTTGATAACGGTATTGCTAGTGAATCTGGTGTTGATCGAGCTCGCGAATTGGGCATGGAAGTCATCGTGACTGACCACCACTTACCAGGTGATCGATTACCAAAAGCGACTGCAATCGTGAACCCCAATCAGCCTGGCTGCACATTCCCAAGCAAAGCGCTTGCAGGCGTGGGGGTGATGTTCTATTTATTGGTGGCTCTTCGTGCAGAACTTCGCAAGCGCGGAAAATTTACTGCTGAGACTCAACCTAAAATCGAGAGCTTATTAGATTTGGTGGCCTTAGGTACTGTTGCAGATGTGGCGCAACTTGATCGCAATAACCGCATCTTGGTTTCCAATGGCTTAAAGCGTATTCGCGCTGGAGTGTCACAAGCAGGTATTCAGGCACTATTTAAAGCCGCAACACGGGATCCTCGTAAGGCCAATACCTTTGATTTAGGTTTTGCCATTGGACCTCGACTTAATGCTGCAGGACGCTTAGCAGACATGACTTTAGGTATTCGTTTATTGCTTAGCGATAAACCTGACGAGGCTATTGAACTAGCATACGAACTAGATCGCATTAATCGCGAGCGACGCGTCATTGAAGGCGGCATGCAAGAAGCCGCCCTCGCCCACCTTGCTGAAGATCAACTGGCAGGCACGATGGACGAGCGCTCTAGCATTTGTCTTTGGAATGCAGAGTGGCATCAAGGCGTAGTTGGTATCGTGGCATCCCGCCTCAAAGAACGTTTTAATCGCCCTGCAATTGTGTTTGCCCCTGCTGATGGTGCTAGCGGAGAAGAATTACGTGGTTCCGGCAGATCGTTGACAGGCTTTCATCTACGCGATGCTTTAGATATTGTTTCTAAACGTGAGCCAGGTCTGATTCTCAAATTTGGCGGGCATGCCATGGCAGCGGGTCTGAGTATTAGAAAAGCGGATTTTGAAAAGTTTGATGCAGTTTTTCAAAATGTTGCCAATGAATTACTGAATGATGAACTATTAGAGCGTCGCCATATTCATGATGGCTCTCTTGATCTTTCTGAGTTCACGCCAGAAACGGGCGATCTTCTTGCCGAAGAAATCTGGGGTCAGGGCTTTCCTCAGCCCATTTTTTATGGGGAATTTGAGGTCGGACAACAAAGCCTCATGAAGGAAAAACATCTACGCTTACAGCTTCGCCCGATTGGGGATGGCCAGTTAGCCAGCAAACCATTTACCGGCG
>NZ_NCJB01000208.1:0-4212 GCF_002282275.1 Polynucleobacter sp. 39-46-10
CTAAATCAGTTTGAGTGCCAAGCGACTCAAGACAGAGCTTGAGAGCCTGTGGCCAGTTATAGGTCGCTAAAAGTACGGAGATCATTTGCCGTGATGTGGGTTATTCGCAGCTTCTTGATGCAATTGCCATAACTTCATGTAGCGGTAGTAGGTACCTTGCCCGTTGGAGATCGCTAAGGCAAAGCCCTGAGGGCCATCTAGAAATCCAAGTCTTATGAAGTAGGTTCGAGTAAAGGCCCAGAGGCCATGAAGCACGGCCTTTAATGGACTACTCTTTTTCCCTTTGGCAAATGCCTGCTCTGCAGAAGCTGTTGAATAGCGATCTAACTTTTGAAGCACTTGTGAATAGTTCATGAAACTGTAGTGCAACATGGGGTTCTCCAACTTCGCCACTTGCCCATTGGGGATTAGTCGCTCATGAACGAGGTCATCTGAGAAACGAGCCGTCCCACGTTTAAACAATCTATCCACATAATCCGGATTCCAGCCAGAGTGGCGGATAAAGCGACCGCAATACCAAGAAAGGCGTGGAATGGCAAAACAGTCGACATGCGCCGAGTGATGAATGGCAGTGAGAATTTCACTTCTGAGGGCGGGAGTGAGGCGCTCATCAGCGTCTAGAGACAGAACCCATTCGCCTGTTGCGAGCTCTAGAGCACGGTTCTTTTGGGGTCCAAATCCTGGCCAATCCGCTGGCTGGCTAATGAGGGCCCCATGGCTTCTGGCGATTTCTAGGGTGCTATCGGTGCTATTGGTGTCGACCACCACGATTTGCTGGGCAATCCCCTCTAGGGAGGTCAAGCAATCGGCCAAATTGGCCTCTTCATTGCGAGTGATGAGTATGACTGATAAGGTGGGCATAATTCATTATATGAATGCTCAAGACCGCACCTCCCTAAATCGCTTAATTCAGTACCTCAAGCCCCATATCTGGACGATTATTGGGTCCTTATTAGCCATGGCGCTGGTTGCTGGGGCTGAAACTTCCATCCCAGCCTTAATGAAGCCTTTGCTTGACCGGGGATTCACTGGTCAGATGGATAACAAGCTGTGGCAGGTGCCGGTTTTCTTGGTAGGTTTGGCCTTGGTTCGTAGTTTGGCCCAGTTTCTGTCAAATTATTTGCTAACTCGCGTTATTAACTCAGTACTGCTCAAATTACGTGAGCAAATGTTTCAGACGCTGTTAAATGCCTCAACCACCTTTTTTCAAAAGAACTCTGCATCTAATCTAATTAACGCAGTTGTTTTTGAGGTGAACAATGTGCTCTCCATTATGGGTGGCATGTTAATCAGCTTGGTAAGAGATTCTCTTACGGTGATCGGATTAATTGGTTATCTGATTTATCTAAATTGGCAACTGACTTTGGTGGTTTTAGTGATCTTTCCCATCATTGCCTTCATCATGAGTAAGATTAATAAGCGTCTACGATCCCTGAATCGTGAGCAGCAGAGGCTCACTAGTGAGCTTGCTTACATCGTTGAGGAATCTGCTGCTGGGTACAAGATCGTGAAAGTACATGGTGCTGAAGAGTATGAGATGAGTCGCTTTATGGAAAAAGCTGACCGCCTCCGCAAATTCGCCATGAAGTCAGCGGTAGCTGGAGGTCTGAATCAGCCGATTACTCAACTGATTGCTTCCATGGCGCTATCAATTGTGCTGGTGATTGCTTTAATGCAGTCATCCTCCGAAGGTGTTACGGTAGGTGGCTTTGCATCTTTTATTACTGCGATGATGTTGGTGATCTCGCCGATCAAGCACTTGGCCGATATCAATCAACCCTTACAACGCGGCTTAACTGCAGCGGAAATGATCTTCTCCCTCATGGATCAACCTTTTGAAGAGGATGAGTCTCGCAAGGAAAATATGAAGCCTTTAGTGAAAGCTAAGGGTGGAATTCGTTTTGAGAATGTAGGCTTCTCTTATCAGCAAGAAGCGGGGCGTAAGGATGCTCTCTCCGGCGTGAATTTAAATATTAAGCCTGGTGAAGTCGTTGCCTTCGTTGGTCCATCTGGTGGGGGTAAATCTACGCTAGTGAATTTATTGCCCCGATTCTTTAAACCGACAAGCGGCCAAATTTTCTTGGACGATATTCCGCTCGAAGATATTGTTCTTGCAGATGTTCGCAAGCAAATTGCTTTTGTGAGTCAGGATGTGATTTTGTTTAATGACAGCATTGCAGCAAACGTAGCCTATGGTGCTGTTGGTCCTGAAGGCATTGACCGTGGGCGCGTGATAGAGGCGCTGGAGGCAGCTAACTTATCTGCACTCATGAAAGAAATGCCTGAAGGAATCGATACTCAAATTGGGGATAACGGCAATCGCTTATCTGGTGGTCAGCGTCAGCGTCTAGCTATTGCGAGAGCCATTTATAAAGATGCGCCCATCCTTATTTTGGATGAGGCTACTTCAGCGCTCGATTCTGAATCCGAACGTCAGGTACAGGATGCTCTAGAGCGCTTGATGGCGGGTAGGACCACTCTGGTAATTGCGCATCGCCTATCGACCATTGAGCATGCCGATCGGATTGTGGTCCTAGAGCATGGTCATGTAATTGAAAATGGCTCACACGAAGAGTTGATTGCTAAGGATGGCATGTATGCTAACTTGCACCGTATCCAGTTTTCAAATGCTTAATTAATGATTAACTAAGAACGATGTCGTACTGCTCTTGGCGGAAGCTGCCTTCCGCCTGAAGTTTGATGGGCTTACTGATGAAGTCGCCAAGCTGCGCCAAAAATTGATTTTCTTCTTCAAGGAACAGGTCAATGACATCAGGCGCCGCAACAATTCTAAATTCTCGAGGATTAAATTGGCGATGCTCACGAACAATCTCGCGCAAAATCTCGTAACAAATAGTTTGTGCTGTTTTGACTTCACCCTTGCCTTGGCAGGTAGCGCAGGGCTCGCATGTAATGTGGGCAAGGGATTCTCGAGTGCGTTTGCGTGTCATCTCTACCAGGCCTAGCGAGGAAAAGTCGCTCACTGAAGTACGGGCGTGATCACGATCTAAATTGCGATTGAGTTCATGTAAAACTGACTCTTGATGGTCTTTGCTCAACATATCAATAAAGTCAATGATGATGATCCCACCAAGATTGCGTAAACGGAGTTGACGAGCGATAGCCTGAGCAGCTTCAAGATTGGTTTTGAAGACGGTGTCATCAAGATTGCGTGCGCCAACATAACTTCCGGTGTTGACATCAATCGTTGTCATGGATTCAGTTTGATCAATCATCAGGTAGCCACCCGATTTGAGATCAACTCTTCTCCCAAGTGCCTTATTGATTTCAGCGTCTACATCAAATAAATCAAAGAGGGCGCGCTCACCGCGATACAGGGTAAGCTTATCCAAGAGGTTAGGCATGTATAAGGTAGCGAATTCTTTGAGCTTTTCAAAGTTCTCTGCAGAGTCAACCCGAATTTTGGTAGTTTCTTCACCAGCAACATCGCGCAATACACGTTCAGCCAAGCTGAGGTCCTGATAAAGCAGGCTGGGGGCAGCCTTATGGTTCACAGCTTCTCGGATCCTCTCCCAGGTCGTGCGTAGGTAATGCATGTCGTGCTCAAGCTCGGTATCGCTGGCATCTTGTGCGCTGGTGCGCACGATAATTCCACCTTTTTCATCTGCGGGCATGAGTCCTGCAAGGCGTGACTTGATAGCCTCACGTTCCTCGGGCTGATCAATTCGTTGGGATACGCCAATATATTTTTCTGTGGCTGCATCAGTTCCAGCTGGTGGGAGATAAACCAGATTACGCCCAGCAATACTGAGTTGGGTCGTGAGGCGCGCACCTTTAGTGCCCAAGGGATCTTTGAGAACTTGTACTAAAACATTTTGACCCTCAAAGAGCAATTTTTCAATTTGTGCTTGCGGGTTGTTTTGTGTGATATCAGCGACGTGCATAAATGCGGTGCGCTCTAAACCAATTTCAATAAAAGCAGATTGCATACCCGGTAGCACACGTACTACTTTGGCTAAATAAATATTGCCAACGATACCGCGTTGACGGGTACGCTCAATTTGCAGTTCTTGAACAGCACCTTGCTGAATTAATGCCACCCGTGTTTCCTGTGGGGTGATGTTGATCAGAATTTCTTCATTCATATGCGGGCAACTTTAGCGAAATCCAATAATTGGTTAACTTCAAAAATAGGTAATCCCATGATACCGCTATAGCTGCCTTTAATTGAAGGAATAAAAGCCCCTCCCG
>NZ_NCJB01000209.1:0-4207 GCF_002282275.1 Polynucleobacter sp. 39-46-10
CCCATGAATTCTTCCGTCAAAAGAAAGCAAATAAAAATTCAACTTGTAGATCCGCATGAAATTACGCGCTTAGGTGTGACCCACCTTCTAGCGTCCAATCGTGAAATTGAAATTTGCGGGACCTCATCAAATGGTGCTGATGCCCTGAAATTAGCCGCTAAATATAATCCTGATTTAATCATCATCGAGCCCGACCTCCATGAAGAAAGTGGCATTGAGCTTATCTCCGCTCTACTGAAAACCTGTAAAGCCAGATCATTGTATATACCGGTATCAAAAATTCTGAAATTCATGACCAAGCGTTTGTGAATGGCGCTCGTGGAGTGATTAGCAAAACTGAGCCAACAAGCAATCTTCTGAAGGCAATAGAAAAAATTCATGAGGGTGAGTTATGGCTCAATCGAAATGCTACCTCTCGAATTCTGCTACAAATCTCTCAAGCTAACTTACCTAAAGAGCTCACTAGCGAACAGATGAAATTGGCTTCACTGACTCCTAAGGAGGATAAAGTCACTCGCGCCATACAGTTACATTCAGAGAAAACCTTAAAGCAAGTTGCTGACAGTCTTCACATTAGTGAACATACCTTGCGCAACCATTTGGCTTCTATTTACGACAAGCTAGGCGTGCGTAATCGTATGGAACTTTATGTCTTTTGTGGAAAATTTCAAAAAACAGAAGATGCGGATAATCACCCTAAACGTCGCTCAACCGACTAATAGGGCCTTACAAACTCATGCTGGACTGAAGTTTGGATTTACCCATAATTGCATCTTGATAGCCAGGCTTTAGAGTCAGAGCTTGATCGTAGTTGACCAAAGCTTCCTTATTGCGCTTTAAGCCAATCAGCACTACAGCCCTGTTATTAAAGGCCTCAGCGTATTGAGGATTGATTTTGATGGCCCTATCCAGCTTAGGTAAAGCAACCTTAAATCGACCCATCGAGCATAAGATCGCCCCCAAGTTATTACATAGGGCTGCGCTATTAGGATTTGCAGATAATCCGAGCTCATAAGCATGTAATGCTTTATCCAGCTTTCCCATCGAGATGAGAACATTAGCCGTATAGATATGAGCGCGCCAATATCCTGGTGAAAGCTCAAGCACTCTAGCAAAGTCTGCCAAGGCTTTCTTAAATTGCTTTAGCTCTGCCCGAACAAGACCTCTATTTTTAATAGCATCTACATATCCAGAGTCAATGGATAAAGCCTTGTCATAGTTTTTAAGGGCCTGCTCACTATCACCCACGGCCGCTTGTGCATTAGCTAGATTGCTGTAGGCTCTTGGATTGCTCCCATCCACTGCAATGGCATTTTCAAACAACTTAATGGCCATGGGAAAGGTCTTCATTTGTGAGGCGATGAGGCCCATCCCATGAATAGCTGCATAGTGATCGGGATCTTGTCGCAAGATCTCCTGGTATAAAGCCCACGCTTCTTTTAGCTGGCCTTTGAGGTGCAGCTTTTCAGCATTAATCAGCTTTGCCTGCAGTTCAGATGGAGTGTGAGAGCTATTAATACTGATAGACATTGGTGTTCTGGACGCCTTTTTAGGTGACACATTACTCTTAGCCTTCTTTGCGGCTGCCGTTTTCTTGAGGGGGCCAGCTTTCTCACTAGTCCCTCCAAGCTTCAACTTCTTACCCACGCTTTTTACCATAATAAATCAATGCCACAGAATCTTATCAACATTGGAAATTTCGTGGGAAGTACCATCAGCAGTCGTAATAATGGCTTCATTATGAGCATGATCGCTTGTGAAATTAATCTCCTTATTCTCCGCATCAATAGTCGCTGTGCCAGATTTAATCTGTACAGTCCAATCCCCAGCTTCATTGCTATAGCTATTCGTGAGACTTCCACCTTCTGCAGAAATCGATGCAGGGCCTCCATGATCGCTTGAAATATCTACTACATCGGTCCAGCTAGCTCCATGCAAGGCATCACTTAATGCGGATCCGCCTGCATGAACACCGAGCGCATCAGGTACACCGATTTCTTTACCGTAGAGAGTGGCAACTTCATAATCTACACCACCAATATTGACTGTAATAGTTGAGTGAGAATCGGTTACCCCATCCTGATCAATTGAGATGACTGAACGAACACTGTCAGCAGGATTGAGGATGGCGGATAAATCAACATGGTCGCCATCATTGATATTAAAGCCATCAATCGCGAGTGCACCATCGGCAATAGAGGCAATTTGGTAAATATCCTGGACACCATTGCCATCGGTCATAACAGATTCGACTGCAAAAGCTACGTCCTCGGCAATACCAGTACTGCCATCGGTCATGGTGTAAGTAGTTTGTCCATAGATTAAGACATCGCCGTCAACTGCCGTATGCATAACCCCATCAGAAGTTAAAGATAAACTAACAATTCCGCGATCAGCAAGGGTTAGGAACTCTCCAACATCCACAATGCCATCGCTATCAGCATCTTGCCAAACACCAAAGTCATTAAAGCCAGCATCCTTAGCATCAAAGACATTATCGTGATTGATGTCATAGACTTTAGCAAGGCCCTGCAAGTCGGTCTCACCTGCTTGAGTTGAAAAGACAACGTTAACACTGCCATCAGCTCTTTGATTGGCTAGGAGGCCGTCTTCAGAGGCAACCCAAGCCGTAGAGATCTTTTCTCCATTGCCGTCATAGTCATACTGAACACCAGCATCTTTATGAAGATACTCAACTCCATCGTTATTCAGATCGAATGCAATTGGGGTGATACGTGCCCGATCGGTAGTATTGCTTGAGCTGGTGCTAATCGCAGATAACTCCACGTTACTTAACTCAATTAAATTACCACTTCCCGCACTGTTTGAAGTCTGAGTATAAATATAGGTATTTGTAATGCCATTAATAGTCGCAGTAAAAGCAACTGTGGTGCCCGCACTACCAAAGTCTTGCAAACCGAGGTATTCCACAACTGCAGCGACGTGTGAGTTAGAAGTAAGCGGTATAGCACTACTAAAACTAGATGCATCATCAAATGTAATCATCCTACCGCTATCAATCCTATGAGAGCTAATTGGATTTCCTGAAATAGTTAGGGTTGAGTCAGATCCATTTTTGGAGTTAGTCGTACTCGCCAAGCGAGCAGTGCCTGGTAAACTTAAAATATCTTGAGTAGATCCAGTTTGGTAGTCTTTGATAATATCAAATCCCGAAATAGATCCTGCATCGCCACTGCCAGATATCGTATACGCAGAATCACCAGTAGCAAAACTAAAGGTATCAACCCCGCCACCGCCAAATAAGATATCCGCTCCAGCTCCACCAGTGAGGGTATCAGCCCCAATATTACCAATCAAAATATCATCACCGCCAGCACCTGATAGGGTTTTACCACTTGTCAGTGCATTCAAAATAATTTCAGAATTACTTGTACCTGACATAGTGCTGCCAGTACCCACATTTGTAAATGTAACAACTCCATTTGAAGTGGTAGTTCCATCATCCAAAGTGTAATTAAGATCATCATTGCTAGACACTCCACCAGCACTAATCACATCAGCATTTATTGATTGGCTATGCAGCCAAGAAAAAATGCCACAGAGAAAAGTGATTTCGATGGTGGCAGAGTTTTGTGCGTATGCAGGCAGCCGAAAGATCGAGTGCCTAGATTTAGCCTGGACGCAGATTGATGAGAAGCAAGGCGTTATCCGTATTAAGAGAGCCAAGCAGCGCGGCAGAAAACGCGGGGAAGTCATTGATGTCATTAAGATTAGTGATGCCTTGCAAGATCTGATTAACCGATTAAAGACTATCCGTAAGGATGGGCTGTATGTATTCCCTACTCAGCGTGGATCGCACTATACGGCAGCAGGCTTTAAATGTATGTGGGGCAAGCTGGTAAACCAAGCCAAGGATCTGAAAGTGATCGATGGTGGGTTTACCTTTCATGATCTACGCGCCTACTATGTCACTCAATTTAAACAATCGAATGACGGCAGATTGCCCGATATTCATGCCAATCCGCAAACTACGGCACGCATTTATGATCGTACAAAAGAGGTAAAACGCAGGGCAATTTAGAAATGCAATTCCCAATTTGGGAATTTTTATGGGAATTTTATATGTATAAAAACCCAGTGACTAACGGCAAACCCATATAGAATATGGGGCGAACGACGGGGCTCGAACCCGCGACAACCAGAATCACAATCTGGGACTCTACCAACTGAGCTACGTCCGCCACTG
>NZ_NCJB01000210.1:0-4159 GCF_002282275.1 Polynucleobacter sp. 39-46-10
TATTTGCTACTTCACGCCTTCCTTAAGTCTTTATATGCAAACTCAATTAGCTCCCCAATTCGCCAATACTCCTGAAGGAATAGAGGCCGCCAGAATTCTTGGAAAATGTGTGCACTGTGGCTTCTGCACTGCTACTTGCCCCACCTATCAAATTCTGGGTGATGAACTCGATGGCCCACGTGGTCGTATCTACCTCATCAAGCAGATGGCTGAAGGGCAAGCGCCGACTGAAAAAACACGCATGCATTTAGATCGCTGCTTAACTTGCCGCAATTGCGAAAGCACTTGCCCAAGCGGTGTGCAATACGGCAACTTGGTGGATATTGGTCGCAAGTGGGCAGAAGAAAACACTCCTGAGCGCCCTCTTGGCCAGCGCCTCACCCGCTGGGCTTTAAAAGAAGGTTTAACCAGCCCTACATTATTTAATTCAGCGATGGCAATTGGTCGCTTAGTTCGCCCACTGATGCCGGCTGGCATCCAACGCAAGATTCCAGAAGCTAAAAATAAAGCATTAGCTAGACACACCGATCCTTACGCCAGGCCACAAGCAAGTCACTCTCGTAAGATGCTCTTACTCGAGGGTTGCGTACAGCCAGGCATGCTTCCCAACATTAATTCCGCTGCTGCACGTGTTTTAGATGCACTCAAGATTCAACTGATTAGCGCGCCTAATGCCACATGTTGTGGCGCACTGCGTTACCACCTTAACGATCAAGCTGGTGGCCTTGATAACGCCAAACAAAATATCGATGCCTGGTGGCCACAAGTGGAACAAGGTGTGGAGGCCATCGTCATGACTGCATCTGGTTGTGGCGTCATGGTCAAAGACTATGGCCATCTATTTGCAAATGATCCGCAATATGCAAGTAAAGCAAAGAAGATCTCTGATCTCACGAAAGATATTTCAGAAATCTTGCCGTCACTTGAGGGAGAGTTGATTTCTCTGGTGGGTGCAGATCCCAAGCCTGGCGTGGTGTATCACCCACCTTGCACACTTCAACATGGTCAACAAATTCGCGGGAAGGTAGAAGGCCTGCTAGCTAGTATTGGTATTGGTGTGCGCTTATGCGCTGATAGCCACCTCTGCTGCGGTTCTGCAGGCACCTACTCGGTAACCCAGCCAGAGCTCTCAGAGCAGTTACGCCATAACAAGCTTGCCCACCTCAATGCCGCCTGCGAAGAGTCTGGCGCGAAAGTCATTGTGTCTGGAAATATTGGTTGCATCACCCATCTGCAGCAAGATGACACCCCAGTACTACATTGGATCGAGATTGTTGATCAACTCATCAGTCAACAAGGCCAAACCAGATAATGAGTCAAATTACTACCAACCTGATGTTGGTAAGGCGAAGGTTAGAACTGGCAGCGCTAGCAGCTAAACGTGAGCCAGAAGACATTCAACTGCTTGCGGTAAGTAAAACTTTTCCAGCAATAGCGGTTGAAGAAGCTATGCATGCTGGTCAGACTGCCTTTGGTGAGAACTATGCTCAAGAAGGTGTTGAAAAAATTCAGCAACTTGCGAAGTTGCGTCCTTGGCTAGAGTGGCATTTCATTGGTCCAATTCAGAGCAATAAAACGCGAGATGTCGCAGAACATTTTGATTGGGTGCACAGTATTGACCGACTCAAAATTGCAGAGCGCCTTTCGACTCAACGCGGAGAATTTCCTGATTTGGGTGAACTGCAAGTCTGCGTTCAAATTAATGTGAGTGAAGAAGAATCTAAAAGTGGAATATCGCTTGAGGAAGTTGAAACGCTTTGTGATGCCGTAGCAAAACTCCCCAATCTGGTACTTCGTGGACTGATGGCTATCCCCGCGCCCAGCGAAGATGTAAGCCAACAGCGCCGAGCCTTTGCTGCTGTCAGGGAGTGTTTTGTCGGACTTAAAGCAAAGCATAGTAATGATCTTGGGTATGACTTCTTCGATACCCTCTCCATGGGAATGTCGGACGATATGGAAGCAGCAATTGCTGAAGGCAGCACCATGTTACGTGTAGGAAGCGCTATTTTTGGGAAGCGCGATAAGATAAAAATATGAGCACACAACAAACAAACCAAAATGCCCACATCACCTTTATTGGCGGTGGCAATATGGGCCGCGCATTAATTAGCGGATTACTCGCCAACGGTTTTGAAGCCAAACAACTTTCTGTAGTGGAAGCCAATGCGAGCACGGGCCTGCAATTGCACCAAGATTTTGGCGTACAGATTATTGGTGCTTTGGATCAAATTGCTTTTGACTTCTCTAAAAATAATGTTGTAGTTATGGCGATTAAGCCTCAGGACTTCAATGTAGTAGCGAAGTCTTTAAATGCGAAACTGAAACATGGAACAGCGCCAGGTCCGTTGATCCTCAGCATTGCAGCTGGCATTCGCCTCAAAGACATGAGTCGCTGGCTTGACCACGCACGTTGTGTTCGCGCTATGCCAAATACTCCCGCCCTCATTCGTAAAGGTATTACAGGTCTATTTGCAGATGCTGGCGTCAGCGCATCTGATCGTGCTCTAGCAGAAACCATTTGCAATGCAGTTGGCCAGGCAGTCTGGGTCAATGAAGAAAAACTCATGGATGCTGTTACTGCGGTTTCTGGAAGTGGCCCCGCCTATGTCTTTGCTTTCTTGGAAGCCATGCAATCTAGCGGTGAAAAGCTTGGACTTGATGCAGTCACTGCTCGCAAACTAGCTTACGCCACCCTAGAAGGTGCCACACAGCTTGCCCATAACTCCGATGAGCATGCAGGCGTACTGCGTGAACGAGTCACCTCTAAAGGCGGCACAACTGCTGCAGCACTCGATACACTCAAACAACTTGATTGGCATGGTGCACTTGAAAAAGCAATTGATGCTGCCAGTCAACGTGGCAAAGCCATGGGCGATGAACTAGGAAAGTCCTAAAAGGATTCCAAGAAAAAGGAATCCGCCTAACCAGTTGTTGTGGCGAAATGCCTTGAAGCAGTCCTCACGCCTGCGGGTCGATACTAGTTTCAGATGATAGATGGCGCAAGTTAAAGCCAGACACCAACCCACCCAAAAGTAATTATTCAGATTTGCCAACTGGGCAACCCAAGCTTGGCTGAGGAATAGTACGCCGTAACTCAGTGCAATTGCGAGCACGTCAAAGCGGCCAAACGTAATGGCTGAAGTACGCAAGCCCAAACGCAAATCATCATCACGATCAACCATGGCGTAAGCCGTGTCATAAGCAATAGCCCAGAAAATATTGCCGACAAACAAAATCCAAGCTTCAAGAGGAATAAAGCCAAGAACTGCGGCATAGGCCATCGGAATGCCGAAACCAAAAGCAATACCAAGAACGGCTTGCGGAATAGCAAAGAAACGCTTCGTAAAGGGATAGAGAATCGCAACTGCCAAGGCAAAGAAAGAGAGTTCTTTGGTCAGGGCATTGAGGGGTTGAATAAGTAAGTAGGCTATCAAGGCTAAAGTGGCCGCTACAACCAGAGCCTCTTTTCCAGAAATCTTGCCACTGGTAATCGGTCGATCCTTAGTCCTCAAAACATAGCGATCAAAATCTTGATCCGCATAATCATTGATGGCACAACCAGCACTACGCATTAAAAATGTACCCAAGGCAAAAATAATCAGCAGATGGAACTCAGGAAAGCCGCCACTCGCCAACCAAAGCGCCCACAAAGTTGGCCACAATAGAAGTAGCGTGCCGATCGGCTTATCTAAACGGATTAAGTAGGCGTAAGCAACAATGCGATTGCGCATCAGATTAATCATCTTTCTTTCAAACAATCATGCTCATGATCGCATTATCAAGCTTTTAGAAATTCAGTACGAGATCCAAGCCAACGCTCCAGATGCCTTTCTACCAACTCTCCATGCTCGGCCAGCAAACGCTCAGCAGCCGTCTGCGCTAATTCAATCAACCAGGCGTCCCGCTGAAGATCAACGAAACGTAACATAGCATCACCAGATTGCTTGGCCCCTAATAACTCGCCAGGACCACGTAGCGATAAATCGCGCTCAGCAATCACAAAGCCATCCGAAGTCTCTCGTAAGGTTTGTAAGCGCTCTTTAGCGGCTAAAGATAGAGGCTCTGCATACATCAAGATGCAAACTGAATCTGCCGAACCGCGCCCTACACGCCCACGTAACTGATGGATTTGCGCATACCCAAAACGTTCAGCATGCTC
>NZ_NCJB01000211.1:0-4140 GCF_002282275.1 Polynucleobacter sp. 39-46-10
GGGGAATATTGCCGTGTTTACGCGGTGGGTTTGTCAGCTCTTTGTCTTTAAGCATGGCCAAAGAACGTGAGATACGCTTACGTGTCTCATGCGGCAAGATCACATCATCAATATAGCCACGTCGCCCCGCTACAAATGGATTTGCAAACTTAGCTTTGTATTCAGCCTCGCGAGCTGCAATTTTTGCTGGATCCGATTTTTCTTCGCGGAAGATAATTTCCACAGCACCCTTTGGTCCCATCACTGCAATTTCAGCTGAAGGCCAGGCAAAGTTAACGTCGCCACGCAAGTGTTTGGAAGCCATCACGTCATAAGCACCGCCGTAAGCTTTACGGGTAATCAGAGTGACCTTAGGTACTGTGCAGTCTGCATAGGCATAGAGCAACTTAGCACCGTGTTTAATAATGCCGCCATATTCTTGTGATGTACCAGGCATAAATCCAGGTACGTCAACCAAGGTCACAACCGGAATATTAAAGGCATCGCAGAATCGAACAAAGCGAGCTGCTTTAATAGATGCTTTGATATCTAAGCAGCCAGCCAGCACTAAAGGCTGGTTAGCAACGATACCAATAGAGCGACCTTCCATGCGCGCAAAACCGATCAAGATGTTTTTTGCATAATCAGGCTGTAATTCAAAAAACTCACCATCATCAACAATCTTCTCGATTAACTCTTTCATATCGTAAGGTTGATTTGGATTGCTTGGTACCAATGTATCGAGAGAGAAATCAGGCTCTTCAGTGCGTTGTGCGCCATTGATAGTTGGCGGCTTTTCACGATTCGATAAGGGGAGATAGTTAAAGAAACGACGTAGCATCATGATGGCGTCAACATCATTATCAAAAGCTAAGTCACAAACACCTGAAATAGTCGAATGTGTAATAGCGCCACCCAACTCTTCAGCGGTGACATCCTCATGGGTCACAGTCTTTACCACTTCTGGGCCAGTAACGAACATGTAAGAGCTGTCTTTCACCATGAAGATGAAATCCGTTAGCGCTGGTGAATACACAGCGCCACCTGCCGATGGTCCCATAATTAAAGAGATTTGCGGAATGACTCCAGAAGCAGTCACATTACGCTGGAAAATCTCAGCATAGCCACCCAAAGAGGCAACACCCTCTTGAATACGCGCACCACCAGAGTCATTCAAGCCAATAACAGGGGCACCCACCTTGAGAGCTTGATCCATGATCTTGCAAATCTTCTCGGCATGCGCCTCTGAGAGTGAGCCGCCCAAGACAGTAAAGTCTTGTGAGAAAACGAAAACCAAGCGTCCATTGATCATTCCATAACCAGTGACAACACCGTCACCTGGAACAGTTTGATCAGCCATACCAAAGTCATGGCAACGATGCTCAACGAACATATCCCACTCTTCAAAAGTACCTGCATCTAACAAGAGCTCAATACGCTCACGTGCAGTCAATTTGCCTTTGGAATGTTGAGCAGCAATACGCTTTTGCCCACCACCTAATCTGGCAAGTTCGCGCTTTGCTTCAAGCTGTTGAATGATTTCCTTCATAACTACTCCCTTAGAAAAATTCGTGTCCCATTGCTTCGAGCAAACGTCTCGCAGCAACAGAAGCGGCCATGGTTCCTTGATTTACCTCGGCACTCAGGCCGGGTAATAGTGCTTGTACTGCTGGGTGATTCTGAAAGGCATTCTTGAGGCCTGCATCAATTCGATCCCACATCCAGGCACCTGCCTGTTGCTTACGGCGTGACTGTAACTGGCCATTTGCGTTTTGCAGTTTCTGAAAATGTAGAATTTTTTCCCATAACTCGGGCACGCCACTGCCTTCTAAGGCGCTGAGGGTCATGACCTGGGGATGCCAATACTCCTGATTATGTGAAGCATGATCGGGGTTGCCCTGGAAGCCTAAAAGACGCAAGGAGCTAGTAATAAATAATTGCGCGCGCATTGCTGCATCAGGATCGATATCCACCTTATTAATCACAATCAAATCGGCAATTTCCATGACACCTTTTTTAATCGCCTGAAGATCATCTCCTGCATTAGGCAACTGCAGTAGCAAGAACATATCCGTCATACCGGCAACTGCAATTTCACTTTGGCCTACACCCACAGTCTCAACAATCACAATGTCAAAACCCGCTGCCTCAGCAACCAGCATGGCCCCTCGTGTTTTCTCAGCTACGCCACCCAATGTGCAGGATGAGGGGCTCGGCCGAATAAATGCATTGTCTAAAACTGACAATCTCTCCATGCGGGTCTTATCACCCAAAATGGAGCCTCCAGATAAGCTTGAAGAAGGATCAATAGCCAAAACGGCAACGCGATGACCCTTCTCAATCAGATACAAGCCCAAAGTTTCAATTAATGTGGACTTACCAACACCTGGCACGCCTGAGATGCCCAAACGAAATGACTTGCCCGTCTTTGGTAATAAGGTATTGAGTACCTCATCAGCACGTTTGCGATGATCCATGCGAGTGGACTCAAGCAAAGTGATGATCTTCGCCAAGGCTCGACGCTGCGCCGATGAAGGCGCACCGGTGAGATCATTCACCAAGATTTGGTCAACTGCATTGAGCATGCTGATATCGACGATCCGTAAGTTAATCAGGCTTTACAGATTTACGAATCTGCTCAAGCACATCCTTTGCCGATGCCGGAATCGGAGTACCTGGGCCATAAATACCTTTCACACCAGCCTCATACAAGAAGTCGTAGTCCTGTCTTGGAATCACACCACCATCGAAGACAATAATGTCGTCAGCGCCCTGCTTCTTCAGCTCAGCAATAATTGCTGGCACTAAAGTTTTATGTCCTGCTGCAAGAGTAGAGATGCCTAAAGCGTGAACGTCATTCTCAATCGCCTGACGAGCGCACTCTTCTGGCGTTTGGAATAAGGGGCCAATATCAACGTCAATCCCTAAGTCAGCAAACGCAGTTGCAACGACTTTAGCGCCACGATCATGACCATCTTGTCCAAGCTTGGCAATCATCACACGTGGGCGACGACCAAAGTCTTTTGCAAAATCCGCAATCTCAACTTTCAATTTTTCCCAGCCTTCTGCTGAGTCGTAAGCAGCTGCATACACACCGGTCACCTTTTGAGTATCGGCGCGATGGCGCCCGTAAACTTTTTCTAATGCATCAGAAACCTCACCAACGGTTGCCCGCAAACGAATTGCCTGTACCGCCAACTCTAATAAGTTACCGGTATTTTCTTCTGCAGCTTTGGTTAATGCCTCTAATGCGGCCTCCACTTTTTTGGAGTCACGCTTAGCTCTGATGTCTTTTAAGCGTGCAACCTGGCTTTCACGGACTTTGTCGTTGTCAATCATCAAGACGTCAACCAAGTCTTCTTTGCCGAGCTTATATTTATTCACGCCAACAATGACATCAGAACCGGAATCGATTTTGGCCTGTTTCTCGGCAGCCGCTGCTTCAATCTTGAGCTTAGCCCAACCACTCTCTACCGCCTTAGTCATACCACCCATGGCATCAACTTCTTGAATGATTTCCCAGGCCTTATCAGCCATCTCTTGAGTGAGATTCTCCATCATGTAAGAACCAGCCCAGGGATCGATCACGCTAGTGATATGGGTCTCTTCTTGCAGAATTAACTGGGTATTTCGAGCAATACGACTTGAGAATTCAGATGGCAAAGCAATCGCTTCATCAAATGAATTCGTATGCAAAGATTGTGTACCACCAAAAACTGCGGCCATAGCTTCAACTGTTGTACGAACCACGTTGTTATATGGGTCCTGTTCTGTTAAAGACCATCCCGATGTTTGGCAATGTGTACGCAACATCAAGGACTTTGGATTCTTTGGCTCAAACGACTTCATAATGCGCCACCACAAGAGACGAGCAGCGCGTAACTTGGCAACTTCAAGGTAAAAGTTCATGCCAATAGCAAAGAAGAATGAAAGGCGACCCGCAAAACCATCGACATCTAAGCCCTTAGCCAGAGCAGTTTTGACGTACTCTTTACCATCAGCCAATGTGAAAGCGAGTTCGAGAACTTGATTTGCACCAGCCTCTTGCATGTGATAACCCGAGATAGAGATCGAGTTAAATTTCGGCATGTACTTCGCGGTGTATTCAATGATGTCACCGATGATGCGCATTGAGGGCTCTGGTGGGTAGATATAAGTGTT
>NZ_NCJB01000212.1:0-4131 GCF_002282275.1 Polynucleobacter sp. 39-46-10
AAGGGCTGGCTAAGCTCACGCTAATTCTGTAGTGCTGCCTTATTAGGCGTTTTTGGGTTTTAGTATTTCCAAGAATTGAGATAAGGCAAAATCACGCGCTTGTTCACGTATGATTTGACGATCACCCTTGAAGTGTTTAGTCAGTGTGGCGGTATTGATGACGTCATTTCCAATGCTCTCTTTAATTGCCCAGCCAAAGCACACGGTACCAACTGGTTTTTCTGGTGAGCCACCTGTTGGTCCAGCAATGCCAGTAATAGAGATAGCGGCATTGACATGTGCATTGTGTAGAGCTCCCTCAGCCATCGCTTTAGCAACTTGCTCGCTGACCGCGCCAAAGGATTCAATCGTTTCTATTGGAACGTCTAAGCATTCAGATTTTGCGGCATTGCTATAGGTGATGTAGCCTCGCTCAAGCCAATCGCTGGAACCGGCTAAATCCGTTAGGGTAGCGCAGACCAGGCCACCGGTGCAGGATTCAGCTAAGGCAATTTTCCAACCTCGGCTTATTAAGGTAAGCGCAACAGCTCTCGCTAGTTCATGCTGGGGATCGTTATTATTTTTCATAAGATATAGCTCAATCCAATATGTAAGAGCGTGATGGTGAGTAAGGTGAAAAATGCTGCAGCTAAATCGTCAGCAATGATTCCAAAACCACGCCAAAGCTTTAAACCAAAACTGGAAGGGGCGGAATTATCGCCATCCTCTAATTGTTTGAAGTGACGATCAATCATTCCAATCGGACCTGGCTTGACGGCATCAAAAAATCGGAAAAGTGCAAATGCCACAACTTGCACCCATAGGCTTGCCGGCATGATGAAAATCAATACTAGCCAGAAGGCAACAACTTCATCCCAGACAATTCCACCAAAATCTTTTTTACCCAACTCTTCGCTAACTTGTCCGCAGATCCAGCAACCCAGAGCAATTCCTATGCCAATGGTCCACAGCCAGGCTTCGGTAGATAGAAAATACTCACCCACTAAGAATGCGGCCCAGGCCCACAGGGTTCCTGCGGTACCGGGTGCAAAAGGCGCTAAACCGCTGCCCATGCCAAATGCCAGGGCGCGGCTGGGTTTGCTAAACACCCACTTAAAGCTGGGAATGAATGTGGATGCGCTGGGTGTATTGGCTTGGATATTCATGCAAAGTGATCAAAGGACTCCATGAGTAAATTGGCTTCTTGAGTATCCAACTCTTTTCCATGGTTATCGATGATGCGTATCTCAGGTATTGGGTGTTGCATGGATTTGATGCTGCCAATTTGTGTGAGTGGAAGATTGAGGGCGGCACTGATTTGGGTAATGACATCCCGTTTGCTAATTGGGGCGGTGAAGCACAGCTCGTAATCATCCCCTCCATTTGCAGCACATTGGTTTTGGATGGCATGTGATTGCTTGAGAAGCGTGCTGGATATTGGAATCCGGTCTAAAAAGATTTCGGCACTTTTTCCGGACTCCTCCAGGATGTGTTTGAGATCGCCCAATAGGCCATCAGAGACATCTAAAGCAGAATTGGCTAAACCTCTTAAGGCGATGCCTAAATCCAGTCTAGGAGTTGGGCGATGCATGTGCGCTTCAATTTTCTCCAAATCTTCTTTTGCTAATTCAATTTCATGACGCAGTGCAGCAAGAGTAAGTCGGGCATCACCTACAGCTCCTGAAACCCAAATGTCATCGCTTTCTAATGCCCCTGATCTACAAATGGCTTTGCCTTTTGGGACGCTGCCAAAGGCGGTGATGCAAATATTGAGTGGACCAGCAGTGGTGTCACCACCAATCAATGGACAGTTATATTGATTTGCAATAGCAAATAAGCCCTTGCTAAAGGCTTCTAGCCAGGCTGAATCAGGCCCTGGTAAGGCTAGTGCCAAAGTGAAGCCCAAAGGCTTGGCGCCCATGGCTGCTAGGTCTGAGAGGTTGACGGCTAGGGCTTTCCAGCCTAGCCACTCTGGATTGGCGTCAGGGAAAAAGTGTCGTCCTGAGACCAGCATGTCGCTGGTGATAGCAATTTCTTCAGTAGGGTCGATTTTGAGTAGCGCACAGTCATCACCAATTCCCAATTTCACCGAGCCGGGATTGTTCGCAAGCATGAGTTCTGACTGCGTTTTAAAGAAACGCCGAATCAGGTCAAATTCGCCAAGTCGAGAGATTTGAGATTGCATGCCCCATTTTATGGCTCTTGGGACTCTTTCATCTGAGAGGAATAGAATTAGAAGCTTGAATACGTCTGATAGATGAGTGAACTGATGAGCAAACCAAGCAATAGCAGCAAAGAACAACAAATAGCGGATTTAAGAGCGGCCGCCCTCCACTATCACGAGTTTCCTGTTCCCGGAAAAATCGAAATTGCTCCAACTAAGCAGTTAACTAATCAGCGAGACTTAGCACTTGCCTACACCCCTGGTGTTGCAGCAGCCTGCGAAGAAATTGCTAAGGATCCTGCCAATGCATTTCGTTACACAGCACGCGGAAATTTAGTCGGCGTAATTACGAACGGTACCGCAGTATTAGGTTTGGGAAATATTGGACCATTGGCAAGTAAGCCAGTGATGGAAGGTAAAGCAGTTCTCTTTAAGAAATTTGCTGGCATTGATGTTTTCGATATCGAGGTTAATGAAAACGATCCAGATAAATTAGTTGAGATCATTGCTGCACTTGAGCCTACTTTTGGCGGCATCAATTTAGAGGACATCAAAGCACCAGATTGTTTTGTAGTTGAGCGCAAACTACAGGCTCGTATGAAGATCCCAGTTTTTCATGATGATCAACACGGAACTGCGATTGTGGTTGCTGCCGCAATTCTGAATGGCTTGAAAGTAGTTGGTAAAGATGTCGCTAGCGTGAAGCTAGTTACCTCAGGTGCTGGTGCTGCTGCATTAGCTTGCTTGGATTTGCTGGTTGACCTTGGCATTCCTCGTAAAAATATTTGGGTTACTGATTTGGCTGGTGTTGCTTATAAGGGTCGCAAAGAACTCATGGATCCGGAGAAAGAGCCATTCTGTCAAGAGACGGATTTGCGCTCTTTAGATCAAGTGATTGAAGGCGCTGATATTTTCTTAGGTCTTTCTGCTGGTGGTGTATTAAAGCAAGACATGGTTAAAAAGATGGCTAATAAGCCATTGATTTATGCCTTAGCAAATCCAACGCCTGAGATTCTTCCTGAAGAAGTAAAAGAAGTTCGTCCTGATGCAGTGATGGCAACTGGCCGTACTGATTATCCGAACCAAGTGAATAACGTATTGTGCTTTCCATTTATCTTCCGCGGTGCACTGGATGTTGGTGCTACCACCATCACTCGTGGCATGGAAGTCGCAGCAGTTAAGGCTGTGGCAGAGTTAGCGCAAGCGGAGCAAAGCGAAGTAGTGACCTCTGTGTATGGTATTGAGAACTTGTCTTTTGGCCCAGAATATTTGATTCCAAAGCCATTTGACCCACGTTTGATAACAGTCATTGCACCTGCGGTTGCTAAGGCGGCGATGGATGATGGCGTTGCTCAACGTCCGATTAAAGACTTTGACGCTTATCGTAATCAGTTGCAACAATTTGTGTACCACTCTGGTACTTTGATGAAGCCGCTATTTAGTATTGCTAAAGGTGTTCCTGCCGCACAAAAACGTATCGTGTTTGCTGAGGGTGAAGATGAGCGTGTATTGCGTGCAGTACAAATCATCATTGATGAGCATTTAGCGACGCCAATTTTGATCGGACGCCCCGCAGTAATTGAGCACCGCATTGGTAAATTTGGGTTGCGTATTAAAGCTGGTGAAGATTTTGAGATCGTCAATCCTGAGAACGATCCACGCTATCGTGATTTTTGGCAAACCTATTTAGGTTTAACGGAGCGCAAAGGCGTTACTGAATCTTTCGCTAAGTTAGAAATGCGTCGTCGCAACAGCCTAATTGGCTCGGTCATGATTACCAAAGGTATGGCCGATGGCATGATTTGTGGAACTGTTGGTAATTTAGCTACGCATTTGAAGTATGTAGATGAAGTAGTGGGTCATGAAGTGGGTGCGAATGTTTATGGCGCCATGTCTGGATTGATTTTGCCGGGACGCCAAGTATTTTTGGTTGATACCCATGTCAACATCGATCCAAGTGCAGAGCAGTTGGCTGAATTGACCTTGAT
>NZ_NCJB01000213.1:0-4127 GCF_002282275.1 Polynucleobacter sp. 39-46-10
CAGCAAGCCTTTCCTTTTGGCCCTTTTTTAGTTATTGCTGGCATCATTGAGCTGTTATGGCCTCAACTCATTCCAACTTTCATTCTGCCCAAGCTGATTTAAAAGTCTTGAAGGGGGAAATCCCTTTCATTGGCTTAACCGGCGGCATTGGTTCTGGCAAGACGGCGGTGAGCGATTTGCTAGGTAAGCTTGGGGCCGGGGTGATTGATACAGACTTGATTTCCCATCAAATTACTGCACCCGGCGGAAAAGCGATTCCATTGATTACCAAAGAATTTGGGGCTGACTTCATAGACCCCCAGGGAGCCCTGGATCGACCCAAAATGCGGGCCCTAGTCTTTGCAGATTCAAATGCCCGTCAAGCTTTGGAGAAAATAACCCACCCCTTAATTCAGCAAGAAACCGCCAAACAAGCATTTGAGTTGGCCAAATCTGGAGCCCCCTATCTTGTTTTTGTAGTCCCACTGCTCATTGAGTCAGGGTCTTGGGTAAATCTGATTGACTACCTCATCGTAGTTGATTGTCCAGAAGAGACCCAAATTCAAAGAGTGATGCACCGCAGCAATATGACCCGCTTAGACGTGGAGAATATTCTCAAAGCGCAAACGAGTCGCAAAGTCCGTCTAGCAGCAGCTAACGCCGTTATTGAAAATCAAGGCAGTCTAGATGAGCTCAAATCAGAGGTTCTGAAGCTGCACCAAGAATTACTCAAAATTTAAGAAGAAGCCTCTAAGTTCGTCATAGAATATAGGCTTGTGATTGTCTACGAATACCCTTTCAATGAATTAGTTCGAAGCATGCTTCGGCTGGAGTATTTGTTCGCCCGCTTCAATCACTTCCTCCGTTCAGATGATCCAGAACTGCATCACAATGCAATTGCGATGTTGTTTGACTTGGGCGATATTGGTTCACGAGGTGATATCAAATCCTTATTGCTAAAAGAATTTGAGCGTCAAAAATATGCCCTAAATGGTCTAAAGTCTTCGCAAAAGGTAGATCAAGAAGCCTTAACGCAAACGCTTTCAGAGATTGATAAAGCTGCACTGAATATCAATCAATCGATGGGTAAGCCTAATTCTGCAATTACTGAGAGTGAATGGTTAAATGCTATTCGTACCCGATTAAATATTCCAGGTGGAACAAGTCCGATTGATTTGCCGAGTTACCATGCTTGGAAAAATACCCCCTCGACTCAGCGCAGAGAGTTATTAGAAAAATTTATTGACCCACTTTTGCCATGGCATGAAGCTTGCCAAATTTTCTTAAGATTGCTCCGTCAATCTGGAGAAGCAAAAGATGTTGTTGCACATCAAGGCGCATATCAACAAGCACCTTCTGGTAAGGTTTATCAATTGATGCGTATCGCTGTAGAAGATGACAGCCTCTTTTCAGAAATCAGTGCCAATAAATATCTTTTATCGATTCGCTTTCTGAAAATTGATCAAGATAAAAAACCGCAGATCCTGAATGAGGATGTGTCTTTTAGGCTGACCCTCTGCCAGCTCTAAGTCTTTAGTAGCTTTAACTTTTCCAGCATGGGCCAGGCAGCTGGCAATAAAGGCTCTACCGTCGGTAGCGCATTGCCAACCAATTGCCAAGAGAGTGCTTGACCCTCACACCCCCTAGGCGTTCCACTCCATTTTCGAATAATGCTGACATGCAAACGAACATAAGCATGTGGATAGTCATGTTCCAAGACAACCAGCTCTTCACTAGACTCAATATCAATCCCGAGCTCTTCTTGTAATTCACGCTTGAGTGCTGCGAATACAGATTCACCGGATTCAATTTTTCCACCGGGAACCTCCCAGTAGCCAGCATAAGGCTTGCCTTCTGGACGCTGACCCAAAAGATAGCGTCCCTCTGGATCCAATAGAATCCCAGCAGCAACTTCCGTGACAGGGCGGTTAGAGTCACTCATGGAATGATTAAGCCGCGTGCGAGCCAGCCCAATGCTTAGCAAACTGCCAAGCAACACGACCAGAACGCGAACCTCGCTCTAATGCCCAAACCAATGCTTCAGCTCTAGCACCCTCAATCTGCGCGTCACTTAAACCAAAATGGCGTAACCAATGGGCAACAATTTCTAGATACTCATCTTGCTTTGGTGGATAAAAAGAAAGCCATAAACCAAAACGCTCCGAGAGAGAAATTTTTTCCTCAACCACTTCACCCGGATGAATTTCTCCATCATCACCGTGAACATAACCCTCGTTATCCTTCATATATTCAGGCAAGAGGTGGCGTCGGTTAGAGGTGGCATAAATCAAAATATTGTCGACTTGTGCTGATACAGAGCCATCCAAAGCAGACTTCATAGCCTTATAGCCTGATTCCCCATCTTCAAATGAGAGGTCATCACAAAAAATAATAAAGCGCTCTGGACGCTCAGCCAATAAATCTGTAATGTCAGCCAAGTCTGCCAAATGCTCTTTTTCAACTTCGACCAAACGTAAGCCCTGGCTAGCAAACTCATGCAAGCTTGCTTTAATGAGTGAGGACTTTCCTGTGCCACGTGCACCCGTTAATAAAATATTATTAGCAGGCTTGCCCTGAATAAAGTTTTTGGTGTTGTCACGAATTGCATCACGTTGACGATCGATATTTTTTAGATCTTCAAAGGTGATGTCCGAAACATGTTTGACTGGCTGCAAAAAACCAATGCTTCCGAAGATGCTATCGCGACGACGCCACCTAAAAGCGGTTGATGATTTCCACTGCTCTTCCGTTAACTGCTTTGGTAAAAATGTTTCAAGGTGGTTGAGGAGTTGCTCTAATTTTTCATTCATTTCACGAATTCCTATGAGCGGTAATCAGCATTAATGGAAACGTAGTCATGTGACAAATCACAAGTCCACATCGTCTGCTGTGCCGATCCACGACCCAAGTCAATCTTGACGGTAATTTCTTCAGCCTGCATCACTCTCTGACCATCAGCTTCTTGGTAATCAGGATGTCGGCCACCATTCTTAGCAACCCAAACATCCCCAAGCCACATTTGCACTTGGTTCACGTCGAGGTCAGTGATTCCAGCGTAACCAATCGCCGCAAGAATGCGACCTAGATTGGGGTCGCTAGCAAAGAAAGCCGTCTTTACTAATGGTGAATGGGCTACCGCCTCTGCTACTAAGCGGCACTCCTCCTCCGTCTTACCACCCTGCACATCAATCGTAATAAATTTAGTTGCTCCTTCACCATCCCTCACAATCATTTGAGCAAGCTTACGGGCGAGATCGATTAATGCGGCCCGAACTAAGGCATAACTAGGTTCAGCAGCAGATTGGATCTGCACAGAGGACTGGCCAGTTGCCATAATGATGAATGAATCATTGGTTGAGGTATCGCCATCAATCGTGATCGCGTTAAAAGAAAGATCAGCAATCTCACGCGTCAGTTGATTAAGCAGGCCTGGAGCAAAACCAGCATCAGTTGCAATAAACCCCAACATCGTTGCCATATTAGGATGAATCATGCCGGCACCTTTGCAAATACCGGTAATGGTCACAAGTCCAGATGGGGTATCCACTGTCATGGATGCAGCTTTGGGCTGAGTATCTGTAGTCATGATGGCTTCAGCAGCATCAAGCCAATGGTCTTCGCCAAGGTTAGCAACTGCTTTAGGCAATCCAGCAATTAATCTGTCGATCGGCAGTGGCTCCAGAATCACACCAGTTGAAAACGGCAAAATTTGTTCTGGATTGAGCTTAAGTTCTTTTGCTAATTCAGCACAAGTGGATAGGGCATCCTTCATGCCCCGCTCACCAGTTCCCGCATTCGCATTACCCGTATTCACCACCAAAGCGCGAATCCCACCCTTTGCACTATCCAAGGCTAAATGCTCTTTGCAAACTTGAACTGGTGCAGCACAAAATCGATTTAAAGTAAAAACACCAGCAACTTGGGAGCCAGGTGCTAAGGTCATCACCAATAAGTCTTTGCGATTAGCTTTTTTGATTCCAGCTTCAGCGATACCCATCTGAAAACCCTTCACAGGCTTTAGTTGGTCTTTTTGAGGGAGTGGTAAGTTGACAGTCATATATGCTTCTAAAACAAGGGGATTAATAGGAAAGGGCTATCCGCCGCCTCTCCGAGTATAAAGATCAAAGCGATCTAAGATGGCCTGAATT
>NZ_NCJB01000214.1:0-4115 GCF_002282275.1 Polynucleobacter sp. 39-46-10
GCCGAGAGTGATGAATATTTCCAGTCTCGCCCAGCAGCCTCCAGAATTGGTGCTTGGGCATCACCTCAAAGCGCTGAAATTCCGAATCGAGAATTTCTTGAAGAAGCTGAAAAGCGCTTCGCGGCCGACTTTGGAGATAAGCCTCCCAGACCCGATCATTGGGGAGGCTATCGCTTACGCCCTACTGAAATTGAATTCTGGCAAGGACGACCATCGCGCTTGCATGACCGCATTCACTATCAACTCGATGGGACTCAATGGCGTATTACTCGCCTAGCACCCTAAATGATTCGACCACACTTGACCTGATTGCTCTAGCGAAACTTCGGCGCAATCAGAGATTGAAACTTGGCTCTAAATTTAGCTAACTTAGGAGCAACAACTGCCCTGCAGTAACCCTGACCAGGATGCTGGCGGAAATAATCTTGGTGATAATCCTCGGCTGGATAAATAACGGGCGCAACATCAATTTGAGTCACTACTGGATTGGAGTAGATCCTCGCATCCTCCAACTCTTTGACCACCTCATGGGCAGTGACATTTTGACTTTCACTGTGAGTAAAAATCACTGATCGGTATTGAGTACCATGATCATTACCCTGATAGTTCAAGGTAGTGGGATCATGAATAACAAAAAAGATTTCCAATAAATCACGATGAGACACTATCGTCGGATCGAAATAGACATCAACGATTTCAGCATGGCCGGTTTGACCTGAGCAAACGGATTCATAATCGGGATTAGCTAACGCCCCTCCCGCGTACCCCGAAACTACAGCGCTGACACCTATGATTTGCTGGTAAACCGCTTCCAGGCACCAGAAACAGCCACCACCTAAGGTGGCGCGCTCAAGAATGAGGTCATTTTTAAGGATAGTGTTGTTCATACCTTTATCCTAATACCTTATTCAATCATTTGCTTGCTTCACATAAAACCCCATGTCGATAAATCGTTTCACACTCCAATTAGACGAAATCAAGGCAGCCTACGCCGCAGAACCAAACCCCACAGTAGCGGTTCGCCTTGAACGAATTGGTCGAATTGAAAAAATGCTCGCCGCTAATGAAGAAAAGATCTGCAAAGTCTTAGCAGCAGATTTTGGTACTCGTCATTCGATTGAGAGTCGACTCCTAGAATTTCAGATGGTCTATCAGGCATGTAAACATGTCCGTAAGCATCTTAAAGAGTGGATGAAACCGCAACTAGTCTCAACACCAGCATTCTTGGGCTCCTCTCATGCATGGACACAAATGCAGTCCATGGGTGTGGTGGGCATCATGAGCCCCTGGAATTACCCGGTCCAACTAGCATTAGTTCCTGCTATTGCGGCTTTTGCGGCGGGTAATCGAGTTTGGCTCAAACCTTCAGAAAGAAGTTCACGCACTTCTGGATTCTTGGCAACATTAATTCAAGAGTATTTTCACCCGATCGAATTTTGTGTCACCGTTGGCGGCACTGAAGTTGCAGAATCTTTTGCAGCACTTCCATTCGATCATCTCTTCTTTACTGGCTCCAGCAACATTGGCAAGAGAGTGATGCGTGCTGCTGCAGACCATCTAACGCCAATCACTCTTGAGCTAGGCGGCAAATCGCCAGCGATTGTTGACCCATCTGCCAAAATGAATGATGCAGCCGCAAGTATTATTTACGGCAAATTAGTGAACGGTGGTCAAACCTGTATTGCTCCGGATTACGCCATAGTTCACTCAAGTGTTAGCGAAACCTTTATTCAAGAATTGCAAAATGCCGCTCAAGAACAATTTGCCAATCCGGAAGAATTCACAGGTGCAATTGATGAAAATCAGTTAGCACGTTGGCATCAACTGGCTAAAGATGCAGTGAATCGCGGAGCAAAAGCGATTCCTTTGCTCTCTCCTTCTGGCAATCTTGGGCTGGCATTCATGCCTGTGGCACTCCTGAATGTTTCTGAAGATGCGCTCGTAATGAAAGAAGAGGTGTTTGGGCCAATTCTGCCAATCGTAACCATTAATGATCTTGATTCCATCATTCGCTATATCAATGAAGGGCCTAAGCCATTAGCCCTGTACTGGTTTGGTAAAGAGAAAAAGGTAATGCAGCGAATTCTCAATGAAACTCGTTCTGGTGGTGTAACAATCAATGACACCCTTTTGCATGCGGCAATAGAGGATTTACCTTTTGGTGGCATCGGCGGAAGTGGTATGGGTGCCTATCATGGCAGAGCAGGTTTTGATGCATTCAGTCATCGCAAATCCGTCTTAGAGGTTCGCGGCTTCTTGGGTCTCAAGTTCTTAGGTGGAACCAAATTGGCAAGGCCACCTTATCGCAAGGGTGTTGAGCGCTTATTACGCTGGCTCAAATAAATACTATCGCTGGGTTCAGGGCTAGAGCAATAGCTTTGTAGCAAATCCGACTAAAAGTATCCCAACGACAATCCAAAGAATCGCAGCATAGCGAGAGTGCTTTTTAAAGAAGCCCAAAAAATATTGTCCTAAAAATATCAAACCAGTCAAGTAAGTCATGCTGACCAGCTGTAGCACAACAGCAAGATACAAAAAGGTGTGAGCAGGATGCGCGTAGCCCGGTTGAATGAACTGCGCAAAAAATGAAACAAAGAAAAAGATCGCCTTGGGATTAGTTAAGGACAATGTCAACGAAGCAACCAAGGGGTGCACTGAGCTTAAATAATGCGCTCCGACATCTTTAGTAACAACGGATTGATCTCCACGCCAACGCCGCATTCCATCTCGTATGAACCCATAACCCATCCATGCCAAATAAGCGGCACCTAGCAAACGTATGAAGTTAAATGTGGATGGCGATGAGTTGAGTAAGGTAGCGGCTCCTAGAGCAACACCCATCATCAGAATGGCATCACCAATAAAAATCCCGAGCGATGCCCACGCTCCCGCACGCCAACCTTTAAGTGAAGCAATCGTTAATACATACAGAGAATTTGGGCCGGGAAATAAGATGGTAAAAATCACGCCCAGCAAATAGGTGGGGAAGTCGACGATGCCAACACTTGAAGGAGAAATAAACCAATTCATCAGCCCATCATAATTAAATTCGGGAAAACCCTTGTAATTGGCTCCTCAAAATGCCATAATGGGGAGCTTTTTAAAGCAATTTGATTCATCGCCCCCCAGCTATATTTCAGCGCATCGTTTAGAAGTCATAAACACCGAAGTTAAAAATCGCGCTGCCGCCTGTCTGATGGTCGATGCCTTTGACCATCACACTCAATAAAAAACAGAGAGTGTATACACGGAGACATCCCTTGAAAGGGATGTGTAATAGCATGACTTTTTCTAAAGAAACCAATCCATCTGGAAATGATTTCCAGAATTTCGCCCTCGCGGCGCCACTCCTTAAAAACGTTGCTGAACTGGGTTATACCCAAGCCACTGAAGTGCAAGCTCAGGTTATCCCTGCGGCTCTCGCTGGCGGTGACTTATTAGTCAGCAGCCAAACTGGTAGCGGTAAAACCGCAGCCTTTTTATTACCCTTGATTAATCAACTGATCGAAGACAACCCAAACGGCTCACCTGTACCAGGTCGCGCACAACCTAAAGTGTTGGTGCTCTGCCCTACTCGTGAATTAGCTCAACAGGTTGCCGCAGATGCAGTGAACTTAGTTCGCGGCATGAAAGGTATCCGTATTGCAACCGTCATGGGCGGCATGCCTTATGGCAAGCAAATCCAAGCCCTGAAAGGCGCATTGTTAGTTGTCGCAACCCCTGGTCGCTTGCTCGACCTGACTGACAGCAAAGCAATTCGCTTAGATGACGTTAAGCAACTCGTTATCGATGAAGCCGATCGCATGCTCGACATGGGATTTGCTGATGATCTCGAAGCTATTGATAAGCGTTGCGCTGGTCGCACCCAAACTTTGATGTTCTCTGCAACTTTTGCACCAAAGATTATGTCTTTGGCTAATGAGTTAACCACTAACGCTAAGCGTATTGAGCTTGCACATGCTGGTGAAAAGCACGCGAACATTGAACAGAAGCTGCACTGGGCTGACAGCATGTCACACAAGCATAAATTGCTTGAGCACATTTTGGCTGATGCCTCTTTGGATCAAGCAGTTGTGTTTGCAAGCACTCAAGTTGAAAGTGAAAAAATTGCTGAC